>DAIQNU010000307.1:0-4451 GCA_036788235.1 Cyclobacteriaceae bacterium | reverse complement strand
GCCGCTACAGTATTAAACAAATATACAAGCAGTTCATCTACTAATTTTTGGTGGCTCAAGGTCGCTTCAATTTTGTTTCTAGCTTTTGGTATTTCATTTATTATAGGTCGACAAATGCAGGTTAGTCCACAGATGCCATCCGTAGAAAGCAATCAGTTTATTGTGAAATCGAATGACTGGAAATACCGTCCCAAGTTTTTTTTAAGTGATGGTACAGAGGTAATGCTCAATGGAGGAAGTAAACTATCGTACTACGAAAAATTTGCCCACAACAAACGCGAAGTTTACTTGGAAGGTGAGGCATATTTTAAAGTGGCCAAAGATGCCAACAGGCCTTTCACAGTAATAACCCGGAATTTAGCCACAACGGCTTTGGGTACACAATTTAATATCAGAGCCTATGGCGACGATGAAGAGGCCATTACGCTAGTAAGTGGTTCTGTGCAAGTTGGAAAAGTTCAGGAGACTAAAAACAACGAAGGTATAATTTTAAAACCAGGTCAAGGAGCGACTTTAAAAAATCTGAAAAGTGACATTTCCACTTTCAAATTTGACGAATTGGAATATCTGGCCTGGATGGAAGGGAAACTTTACCTAAAAAACGCATCTGAAGAAGAGGTGCTTAAAAGGTTATCTCAATGGTATGGCGTGACATTTAAATTGAAGAATAAGTCACCTAGAAAATGGTCTTACACCGGTTTATTTACCAACCAGTATTTAGAGAACATCTTAGAGTCAATATCATTTGCTATGAAATTCGATTATAAAATAAAAGATAAGGAGGTAGAAATCAGCTACAGAGATATCTAAAAATAAAGAAAGCAATACACTCCAGGAGCATATTGCCTTCGAAAATTTGTTTTATGTGCCCACTGACAATGAGAGCTTCCAACAATCCTGTCGGGCAGGCACAAGTGTTAAATTTTAACCTCATAAAATTATGAAAAAATATTTACATCAACTATTCATGTTGACGAAATACGCCCTATTTGGAATTTTCTTGCAATCTGTTTTGGCTGGCACTTTGTTATCGCACGATGGCAATGCACAAAACAGTCTGAATCTTCGTGAAGTAAAAGTTTCTGCTAATTTCAAGGAATCCTCGTTGATGGATGCATTGAATGAGCTTGAACAAAGGACAGACTTTTCCTTTACTTACAATGCTTATGATATGCTTGAAGCAAAAGATGTCACAGGCAGGTACAGAAACCAGAGTTTATATACAATATTGGTGGACCTTTCAAAGCAAGCCAATTTGCACTTTAGGCAAGTAAACAACAACATAACTGTCTCAAAAAAGACCGAAATACAAAATGAGCATGTGACAGCTGAGATTGAATGGCAGGCTATTACTGTAACAGGAAAGGTTACCTCTGAAGAAAATAACGAAGGGCTCCCAGGTGTGAATGTAGTAGCCAAAGGGACAGTTCAAGGTACAGTAACTGATATTAATGGAGATTTTTCATTAGAAGTAAGTGCCAATTCAACGGTTTTAGTCTTTAGCTCTGTGGGATATCTGACTGAAGAAGTTACTGTAGGCAATCGTACAGTCATTAACCTAAGTATGACAGTAGACATTACTGCATTGGATGAAATTGTCGTGGTCGGCTATGGGTCACAAAAAAGAAGAGACTTAACGGGCTCAATTTCAAGTGTAAAGTTGGACGATGTCATCAACTTAGCAGCGGCAAGTCCTGATGCTATGCTTCAAGGAAAAGCTGCAGGTGTTCAGGTAGTTCAAAATTCAGGTGCTCCCGGCGCTGAAGTATTTGTTCGTGTAAGGGGTTCAGCATCTTTATTGGCTGACCAAAGACCTCTTTATGTCATAGATGGTATTCCAATGACAAACATTAGTCGAACTGGCCTCGAAGGTAGTGGTCAAAGACCTTCAGCATTAGCAGATCTTAACCCAAATGATATTGAATCTATAGAGGTTCTTAAAGATGCTGCATCTGCTGCTATTTATGGATCAAGGGCTGCTGCTGGTGTGGTTCTCATTACGACTAAAAAGGGTAAATCAGGGGATGCGAAAATTAACTTTAGTGCGCAGACCGGAGTTCAACAAGTTTGGCGAAAATTAGATTTACTCGAAGGAAATGAAATGGTAGATGTAATTCAAGAAGCAAGGCTTAATAGAGGATTACTCCCAGATCCAATTTTAACTGCCACGGGGAATAACACCAACTGGCAGGATGAAATATTTCAAAATGCCATTACCTCAAATTATAATCTCTCGATTTCGGGAGGAAATGACAGAATGACTTCCTATGTGTCCTTAAGTTATTTTAATCAGGTTGGCACTATAAAAGGGCAAGAATTTGAAAGGTTTAATGGACGCCTCAACCTTGAATATAAAGCCACCAAAAATATTAAAATTGGTAATAACACCACATACAGTCATACAAATAGACGTATTATACCAGGCGATTTTAGCACTTATTCAGCTTTAGGTAATGCGCTTTTTGCGAATCCTAATTATGAAGTAAGGGATGAAGAAGGTAATTGGTCACAAGATCCAATAGGTGCTTGGGAAAATCCGGTAATGATCACGCAGGATTTACAGCATTTCGGAAGGCAAAAGAGATTAATTACTAATTTTTACGCTGAAGTGGATTTCCACAAGAATTTAAAATTTCGTAGCACCTTTGGCATAGATAATTTGTCGACTGAAGAGGATCGGTTTATTCCAAGTTACTTTACTGCAGTGCAAGGAAGAGCAGTTGCTCAAGCCGAATCTTATGATGAAACAATATGGCAGAATGAAAATATCTTAACGTATACCAATAGCTTTAATAAGCATAATATTGGTATAATGGCTGGAACTACAACACTGGAATCGAGAGCTAGGTTTTTAAGAGCAGGCGGGCAAGAAGCGGCATCTGACATAATACGCACTATCGCCATTTCCGATCCATTTGTTCCGAACCATTCAATCTCAAACTGGGGATTATCTTCACTTTTTGGCCGCGCCAATTATGCTTACGATGAAAAATACCTTGCAGAAGTAAGTGTAAGAAGGGATGGGTCATCCCGGTTTGGAAGGGATAAAAGATATGGGGTTTTCCCTGCGGCTTCACTTGGTTGGCGGATATCAGAGGAATCCTTTATAGCAGGTGTTGGTTTCTTAAATGACTTGAAACTAAGAGCCAGCATTGGTTCTACGGGTAATCAAGAAGGCATTGCTAATTTTGGATCACTGGCATTGTATGGAACGGGACAAAATTATGATGGAATACCGGGCATAGCTCAAGTTTCTCTTGCCAATGCAGAATTAGGCTGGGAAACAACAGTTTCAACAAATGTAGGATTCGATATTTCCATGTTTAAAAATCGGTTAACTTTTTATGTAGACGTATACGATCGAACAACAAAAGATTTACTATTTGAAAGACAACTGCCATGGACATCTGGCTTCAGCGGTATAAATAGAGCCAATCTTGGCACTATGCAAAATCGTGGAGTTGAGCTATTCATAACTTCAACAAATATTCAAACAACCAACTTTCAATGGACAACTGATTTTAATATTTCATGGAATAGAAATAAAATCACCGAATTACCTGATAATGGCGGTGAATTAGGATCAGATTTAATATTTACCATGCCGAGTGTGCAAAGTGTAGAAGGGCCTGGCAACATCTATAGAGTTGGTGAGCCAGTCGGGTCATTATGGGGATATCGTTATTTAGGAGTTTATCCTACGGATGAAGACGTCCCCGCTTCTTTTTTCACTCGTGGAGTTAGAGGTGGAGATTTTATTTATGAAGATGTTAATGAAGATGGGATATATTCTCGAGCCTTCGACCAAATGATTATAGGTAATGCACTTCCATTACATTTTGGTGGAATTACAAATAATTTTACTTATAAAGGTTTTGATCTAAATATCTTGATTAATTGGACATATGGAAATGACATCTACAATATGACTCGTGCAGCATTAGAAGGAATGGCTCGGGAAATAAACCAATTGGCGACAGTTAGAGATAGGTGGCAACAACCGGGTGATGTTACCAATATACCAAGACCATTATATGGCACTTCATCTGTTTCAGGAGCATCAGCTACAGACAGATCAAGTCGCTTTGTAGAAGATGGTTCTTTTCTTAGACTTAGAAATGTGACTTTAGGTTATAATCTACCCAAACCTGTTCTTGAACGACTTAAAATCTCCAATGCAAGAATATACTTGAGTGGACAAAACCTATTAACTGTGACGAATTACACCGGACTTGATCCTGAGAACCAAAATGTTGGTAATAATCCTACCCTTCCATATTTAGGTGTGGATTTTCTTACGCAGCCTCAACCCCGCGTTTATATGATTGGTATCAATTTGGGATTCTAAAATTTGAAAGTCATGAAAATTAAAGCATTTATATTATTATTGTTTATTGTTTTTGCCGGTGTTTCTTGTGATGTATTAGAACAAGAACCCATAAGTCAAATAG
>DAIQNU010000306.1:0-4452 GCA_036788235.1 Cyclobacteriaceae bacterium | reverse complement strand
TTTGTCTGAGTACAAGTGAATGTCGGTAAGCTTTTGCAAGTAGGCTGTATGTTCAATTTCTTCGATTTTGCGATTGGTGATTTTTGCCAAGAAAGCCGGATAGCCTGAAATAATGTTGGCAGGATCACTATTTTCCGACAGTAACAGATACGTCCACGACCAGTCGTTAATTTGGCCATTTACCGGGGTGGTGATAAAATCGGGGTGAAAATGGCTATTGGTTGGAAAATCCTTCATTACGCCCTTCACAGTAAAATCCATGCTTTCACCGTAGAACTGTCCTTCGGGCACTGTTAACACTTTACCAACAGGATTCCCACCACCGAACACTCTCTTTGAAAAGGATTTGGTAATAATCATGGAGGCCGGATCATTGAGGATCGTATTTTTATCACCGATCAACAGCTCGGCATTAAAAAGATCAAAAAATGTACTGTCGACTTCAAATCCCTGATTAAAGGAAAAGTTGTTCTCCTCAACTGAAATGACCCCTGATCTAACGGGCGCAAGTCGTACATAATTTTCTATTTCCGGAAAATGCGCTGCCAGTTCAGGTACTTGGGCTGAATTGGGTATTCGCGCAAAATGACTTTTCCCGGGAAAAAGTGGTCCATCGTAGGTAAAACGATAAATTCTGTGTGCATTTTGATGCCATGCATCATAGGTAAGCTCGTTTTTTACGAAAAGGACTATAAACATGATTCCACATAAGCCAAGAGCCAGGCCAACCACTTTTATCAAGTTTAGCCACGGTCTTCTCCGGAGGTTTCTTAATACATATTTCAGTAGCATAGTTTTTTACCATTATTCATTAACAATATCATTTTTCCGTTGCGCATATCGAACTGAGCAATTTCCCAATTCGTTTTTAAAGATGTATCTTCGTATATAAATACTATAAAAATGGAAACAACCTTCCGGATTAAATCTAAGGATCTCACCCCTGACCTTATGAATAAAATTATGGCCTTGTTTGAAAAAGAGGACACTTTGGAGATTTCTATTTCGCCTGTTACTGATTTTGGATTGACAAAAAAAGAAAGCCGAAAGGCATATGAAAAACGGATTAATAAGGCCATAGAAAATCTTGAAGCTAATAAAAATGCCGTTAGATTAACAGAAAATGATTTTAATGCCTTAACCAAAGATTTACTCAATGCATAATGAGACATCTTAATTTTGAGAATGAAGCTTTTGAGGATTTCTGTAATTGGGCGATTCTTGACAAGAAACTTTTTAAAAAAACACTTGAGCTTCTTAAAAGCATAAAACGAACGCCATATCAAGGAATTGGAAAACCCGAACCTCTTAAGTTCAATAAATCTGGCTACTGGTCTCGTAGAATTACCGATGAACATAGACTTGTATACAAAGTTGACGATGATAATATTTATATAGCGAGCTGTAAAGGCCATTATAATTAATTGATTTTTAGACCTATAAGGTTTTCAAAACCTTATAGGTCTGGATTCTTTTGGGCAAGAGACTTACTATTCATACCGTAGCGCCTCCACTGGATTCCTCGTGGCAGCTTTCCAGCTCTGCCAGCTAACTGTTAGCAATGCTACTACCATAGCCAGCAAACCCGCCAAGGCAAATATCCACCAGCTCAGTTCGGTTTTATAGGCGAAGTTTTGCAGCCATTTGTCCATTGCATACCATGCTATGGGAGTGGCGATGATGAAAGCTAGGGCAACCAGCTTGATGAAATCACTGTTTAACAAAAGCATCACCTGCCAAATTTTCGCTCCGTTCACTTTTCTTACTCCTATTTCTTTGTTCCGTTTCTTTGCGAAAAACATTGCCAATCCTAATAAGCCAAGGCTGGCAATTAAAATGGAAATAAGTGAAAAAATGGAATAAGCTTTTGATGTAATCACCTCGCTTTCAAATACTTGGGCGAATTCCTGATCCAGAAAGGTGTATTCAAACGGATAATTATCTGTCATATCAGACCATTTTTGTTGGAGGTCACCAATGACATTTTGAACCTCATTACCTGATGTTTTAATGAGCATATAGTTTATGTTGTAAATTTGGTCAGGGTTGGTTTGAAAGATA
Source organism: Cyclobacteriaceae bacterium (assembly GCA_036788235.1). Taxonomy (GTDB): domain Bacteria; phylum Bacteroidota; class Bacteroidia; order Cytophagales; family Cyclobacteriaceae; genus JAFIEV01. Next base: position 2,391 of record DAIQNU010000306.1, on the reverse strand, counting down.
ATCAAGGGCTCGATTTGACTGTGGAAAGATTGGAAATGGAAATCCTTTACAATGCCAATGATGGAGACTTCTTTGCCTGGACTTCCCATCGTTCCCGCATCAATTTCCATGTTTAGGGGATCTTTAAAAGCATATTTTCGAAGGGAAGCTTCGTTGAGCATTGCTACCGGCTTAAATTTATCATCTTCATTAAACCCCCTTCCATTAACCACCTCAAGATTTAGTACTGAAAGAATTTCCGGATCAGCCATTAATGGATAAATGGTGTAATCTTTACCTTGTGGATCGCCCATAAAATGCTGACCATGTCCATCAAAATGCCTTCCAGGAAGTGTATTTGTTACCGAAACTTCCGTGACGCCTTTATTCTTTAGCAATTCCTCTTTGAGTGTCCAAAGACCCTCTTTCATCGCCCAGGGACGTTTTAAAACGATAATGTGCTCTTTGTCAAACCCCAGATGAATTTGTGTAAGATGAGATAGCTGTTTGTATATGATACAAGTGCCCACGATCATAAATATACAAATTGTAAATTGGAATATAACAAAGCCATTGCGAATTGGGCTAAATGAAGATAGATAGGTGGCTGGATAAATTCCGGAAACTATGCCAATAATTATTGTAAGTCCTATAATGGACGATATAAATTGCAGGTTAAGGTAATCTACACTCAATTTCTTGTTTGTTAAATCATTAAAGTAAGGAAGTGCCATTTCCACCATGATCAATCCAATGCTCAATCCCAGGAATACCGTCAAGATTGACTCAAGTAAAAATTGCCGGATAAGTGCTCCCCTTCTTCCACCCGATGCTTTTCGTACGCCTACTTCCTTGAGTCTGTCCATAGCAAGGGAAGTAGACAGGTTGGTGAAATTAATGCAAACCAGTATAATGATGACAAGCCCAATAAGCCCTAATGCGTAAGTCATCAGTTTTTTACCTTCTTTCCCTTCATAAACAAGGGTGCTCAAATGAACATCCTTAAGTGGAGTCAAAAATAATTTGTAATAATCTTCTCCTATAAACTCGTCAAACGATTTTGCATATTCCTTTTCAAGGTAGGCTCCCAATTTAACACTTAAGAATTCGGGAAATTTAGCTTCAAGCAAATCCGGTTTCGTATGTTTATTGAGCAATGCGTAAGTAACGAAAGTATGGTTTTCCCAATTTTGGAAATTAAAGTTAATATTCTTCAAAGAGCTCAAAGAAAATAGAATGTCAATATTTAAATGGCTATACTCCGGCCAATCTTTAATTACACCTGTTATTGTACATTCAGAAAAGAAGCTTTCAAACAGCATTGTCTGTCCTATGGGATTCTTTTCGCCGAAGTATTTCTTTGCAATGCTTTCAGTGATGACAACTGAGTTTGGTGCTGCTAAAGCTTCGTCAGGATTGCCAGAAATAAAATCCGCAGTGAAAACATTAAAAAAAGTAGAGTCAGCACCCACAACATGATTTTCCACATATTGCTTATCTTCTCTTTTGGTAATTACTTCATCATACCAAAGGCATACTCTTGCGGTGGTTTGAATTTGCGGAAAATATTCCTTCAGGGCTGGGCCGATTGGAGGGGTAGTCCATCCACCTGTATGTTCATTTGCTCCTTCTTTTTGTGAAACACCTACCAGGTAGATTTGCTCTTTCCTTTCATGAAAATCATCAAATGTCAGTTCACTCCAGGTGTACATCAATAAAAGTGTCGTGGCAGCAATTCCGATAGCAAAACCGGAAACATTGATAATACTGTAACTCCAGTTTTTTCTAAAGTTCCGTAATGCCAATTTGAGGTAGTTTCCAATCATAAAAAATTATTTAAGACCTATCCATTTAGGTTAATAATGCCAAAATGCTAGTCAATATATCAAATACATTATACTAAACAGCGTGCCTGAATTGTAACAATATGATATTCAGTATTTTAAATAAATCAATTCTTCTTATAGTGTAAAATTTATTTACATCAGTTTGTTAATTATTTATACATAAGGTGCATTTGAAAAATAAGACTGTTGCGCAGATGAGTTTATCTGGTAATACAGTAATTCCATAATTGAGGAACTGAGACAACTGGGGTGATGCCCCAACTGATAATTCAGCTCATACATCCTTCAATTATGCATCCAAGTCCCCTAGACCTATAAGGTTTTAAAAACCTTATAGGTCTGGATTCTTTTGGGCAAGAGACTTACTACTCATACCGCAAAGCCTCCACCGGATTTCTCGTAGCAGCTTTCCAGCTCTGCCAACTTACGGTGAGCAATGCCACGCCCATAGCCAGCAAACCCGCCAAGGCAAATATCCACCAGCTCAGTTCGGTTTTGTAGGCGAAATTTTGTAGCCATTTGTCCATGGCATACCAAGCTATAGGGGTGGCGATAAGAAAAGCAA
>DAIQNU010000305.1:0-4463 GCA_036788235.1 Cyclobacteriaceae bacterium | reverse complement strand
TAATCATCATCATCTTCTTCGAAATTATCATCTTCCGTATCAAGATCATCTTCTATATCCAACTCATCAGTGTCCCAAACTTCTTCAGCATCTTCCCTGCCCGACCAATCGGTAGCTACCACAAATCGTGTTTCAAACCTGCGCTCATCGGCATCATTGAACATAGTACCCATAGTAAAGTCATTTACTTCATCAAGAAAAAAAACGGGATTGGCTGGTAAAAATTCGAAAACAAACTTTTTCAGGTTGTCTTTTGATGTATAATCTTCAATTGTGGTAACGATGGTGCCACCTTCCGAATCGTAATCGCTATGATAAATGAGGCCTCTTTTGTCATCGAGCTTCAATAAATAATAGCAAATGTTGGTATCTGCCAAATTTTGGTTCATTGAAATATCTAGCAGAAACTCATTTGAAAATATTGAATCGTCGTCAGCATCAATAAAACTGCCTTCAATCTCAATACCTTCCTTTGCCAAAAAATTTTGTAGATCCTGCAGATCCATCAAATCACCTTCATTTACTTGATCAATAATTTTGTCTACGAGTTCTGGGGTAGCCATATTGCTGAATGATAAGAATTTAACAATGAATTTAAATCGTTTTTTTGTACAAATATATATTACTTAAATAATGTCTTAACTATGTTCCAACCTAAAATTTTGTTGGCTGAAAACTACGATCACTAAACAGTTTTACTTTCATTAAGCCAAAAACGGACTTAAAGAAAAATTGTTTACCAAAAATTAAATGCTGCAAAAGCATCTTAATTTTAATTCTGCTCATTACATAAAGCTATGCTATGATTTTGCTTTTTTTAATTGCTCACTTAGCGCTTTAATTTGTGCTTCATATTCTTTTTCTTCTTTTCGAAGTTTTTTATCACGCTCATTTACAGCTTCCTCCAGTTGCTTGAGTCTGGTAATATCACGTGAAATCCCAAAAGTTCCAACTACATGCCCTTCTTCATTTTTGAGTGGCATTTTTGTGGTCGATACCCAACTCACTGATCCATCATCATAAGTTTCTTTTTCGACAATATCGATGACTGGCTTATTCTCTTTCATTATGTTTTGTTCATCTTGAAAAGCCTTTTGCGCATGTTCTTTACCAAAAAAATCAAAATCAGATTTGCCAATTACTTCAGTTGTTTCTTTTACACCAAATTTATCAGTCATATAGCTGCTAATGCGAATAAAACGACTCTCCTGATCTTTGAAATAAATGGAATCTGGAATGTTGTTGAGCATTGCATCCAGCAAATACTTTTCTTTCGACAATTCTGCTTGAATGGTATGCATTTCTTCCATATTCTTCCGCAAAGACTCCTCTTTTTTTTCCAGGTCTTGGGTCTTTTGTTTGGTTTCAAGCTCGAGTCTTTTGTTTTTGGTAATGTCTTGTCCAAGGAAATAGACCTTTCGCACTTTACTGTTTCGGTCAATCAAGGGTGTCAGGGTAGCCAACATATATTTAATTTCTTTGTCGGCATCGTAGCAGCGCAGTTCGGTAGTGACTGATTTGCCATTTTCTACCACTTCTCTCCAATATTCGGCATATTCTCCAAGGTCTTCTTCAGGTATGAAATCTGTATTTTGCTTATCTAGTAATTCTTCCTTTGAAACACCCATCAAGTCAGTAAATCTCTTGTTAACATTGGTTATTTTTCCATCAATTGTATACTCTATTCTAATAATCGATTGGTCAACTGCGTGATTCAATGCCAGTGTTTCAGAATTTTTTCTGGACATTTCTTCTTGAGTAGCTTGTAGTTCTTCCATATTCTGGCGCATTTCTTCTTCTTGAGCGCGCATTTCCTCGGCCTGCTCTTGCGACATGGCCAGCAGTTGTTTTGTTTTGTCGTTGGTTCGTACACTTACAATGGCCGAAGCTATGGTTTCTCCGAGTTTTTCAAGAAACTCAATTTCATGAGCTTCGAATAGATTTAAAGAAGCTATTTCAATAATACCCTCCACTTTTTCATTGGTTTTGAGAGGAATAATCAATAAGCTTCTGGGTCGGGCATCACCAAGGCCTGAAGTAATCTATACATACTCACCTGGTAGTTTGGTCAGATATACTGTTTCTCCTTCCAAATAGCACTGACCGATCAATCCATCTCCAATATCAATGCGCCTTTCCAGGAATTTTTTGCGTTCGTAAGCATAGCTGGCCATCAATTGCAAATATTTATCATGTTCATTATCGTCATTCAAAATAAACAAACCACCTTGTTTAGCTTTTAAATAATTGACCAGATTGGAAATAATTGCTTCTGATAGCTTCTCAAAATTATTTTGATGTTTTCTGACAATCTCTGAGAAAGTTGAGAGTCCTTCTGTCATCCAAATTCTTTGTTCGTCTTCTGCCCTGACACGCTTCATTTTGTCACGCATCTTGATCAATTCACCGGCAAGGTTGTTCTCATTCACCTTTGTGTTTTCTTCCGTCATTCCATCCCATTGTACATCGTAGTTGCCAGAAGAAATGTTTTTTATAAAAGTTGCAGCTTTTTTCAGGTTTTCGATAAGTCTGTTTTTGATCGAATCTTCGTCTTTGGGCAAATTTTCATCTACCGGATTAAACACAAAGTTTGTATTGCTGTCTTCGATTTCCTTATAAAGCTTTATCCTATGTTTTTTATTTCGTTGCAAGCGAAAATCGGTGATTAGAATGACAGGAAAGGCTAATAAAATTATAACAATTTGCAGAATAAGGGCATCACGGTTTATCCTTTGAAAGTCCGATTCTGATTGCCGTTCAAGTTCTTCTACATAGTTTGTGGCAGCTTGGGTGTAACGGCTGTAAATTAACCATGCTTCATAGCCTCTGTCTTCTTTAAAAAAATCTAAAACTTCGTCATTTTTTCCTGCTTTTGCCAATGTGACCATCTGGCGAACAGCAGTTAAATAATCGTTGACAGCTTTTTCACCAATATTAGCATAGGTTAAATCAAAACCCAGCTTTTCTAAAGTATTTCTGAGATCGGCCAGATTACTTTTATAACCTACCATAGCTTGATCATAGGGTATGAGCAGTTTGTCATCATGATGGAACATATAACCTCGTAGACCCAGATCGGCCAAAGAAACATCCCTATCCATATTATGGAGTCCTTGCTTTACTTTAACGATCTCGGTTTTGAGTGTTCTGTATTCCTGCATTATACTGCGATACATAAAAACAAATGCGGAATTAAAAAGGATTAAAGCCAATATTAAATACAAAGCGAACCTTAGTCCGTTTCTTTTAATAAAATCATTCAACTGTGAATTCGTAATCATAGCCGGAATTTGTATGTCTTTGCTAATAAAATGATGGATCAATTTGACATAAAATAACAAAAAAGCGGGCATAAACAGTGTATATATGCAAGTTTTTGGACTATTTTACTGTAAGTACAAAGTAGTTGTAGCAAAATACAAATGCAGCTCGATCGAATCGTAAAAATGCCGCCCACCATTATTTCCATGGCAAAATTGTTTAGCAGTCAAAAACGATAGCTTATAAGCCCGGAAAGCCATTTTCAAAGAATGTAAGCTGGTTAAGTGGAGGGACTTATTGTCAATTTGTCTATCCATTTACCAATAGGCATCATAGTTTATAGCTGCCATCATGAAAAATTGGCAATGTATGTTTTGATTGGTTTGCTATAATCAATTTAAAATTTTTACTATGTGGGCTAACTTATTCTTGTTGTATCATGAAAAACCACATGATAATTCGCATTTCTTAATTTGGCTTAAAATGGGATCTTCTAAAAGTCTACCCACTATTTAGCAAATGACATTAACTTTAAACCCAGTAGTTTTCATAGTAGGATTTTTAATAGCTTTTACAGACTTTAGCGATCGCTTGCTTGCCATTATTTAGTTTACACAATTTATTATTTTTAGAACACATGGTTTTAAGTACAATCGACTGGATAATTGTAGGTGTTTTTTTCGCAATTGTATTAGGTATAGGCTGGGTAGCCTCTCGCACCGCTGGCAAAAATACCTCTGAGTTTTTTCTTGGAGGGCGTGGCATGCCGTGGTGGCTGTTGGGTATTTCTATGGTTGCCTGCACATTTAGTGCCGATACGCCCAATCTGGTCACGGGTATGGTTCGTGAAAATGGCGTCGCAAAAAACTGGGCCTGGTGGGCTTTTCTCATTACCGGTATGGTTACGGTTTTTATATATGCCAAACTATGGCGACGCTCTGGTGTACTCACCGACTTAGAATTTTATGAAAAGCGGTATAGTGGAAAAGCGGCGTCCTTTCTTCGGGGCTTTAGGGCTTTATATTTGGGCATTTTCTTTAATTGCCTGATTATGGGATCGGTGACCCTCGCCGCCATCAAAATCGGCGGCGTAATGCTTGGTTTAGAGCCTTGGGTGGTGGTGGTAGGTGCCTCAATTGTCGTGGTTTTATATGCCACTTTAGGAGGAATCAAGGTAGTAATTTGGGCCGATTTTTTTCAAT
>DAIQNU010000304.1:0-4470 GCA_036788235.1 Cyclobacteriaceae bacterium | reverse complement strand
CCCGAAATCGGTAAAATATACAAAGCTTATGTCGAGCGATGCTTTAAAGCTTCAGCTATGGATTTTGACGATCTGCTATTTAATACCAACGTTCTTTTCAGGAATTTTCCTGATGTTCTCAATAAGTACCAACAGCGGTTTCACTATGTTATGGTCGATGAGTTTCAAGATACCAACTTATCGCAGTACCTCATTACTCGAAAGCTATCGGCAGTAAGGCAAAACATATGTGTGGTGGGAGACGATGCACAAAGTATTTATGCATTTCGTGGAGCCGACATACAAAATATTCTCAATTTCGAAAAAGATTATCCCAGTCTTAGGGTTATCAGGCTGGAGCAAAACTATCGCTCTACCAGAGTAATCGTGGATGCCGCAAATTCTGTAATTCTCAAAAATAAGGCTCAACTCCGAAAAAATGTTTGGACAGACAATGAGCCCGGTGAGTTGGTGCAGTTGGTTAAAGCCAATTCGGATGGTGAAGAAGGTAAATTGGTTGCGACACACATTTTTGAAGAAAAATTGAACTCACAATATCATAATAGCGACTTCGCGATATTGTATCGTACCAACAGCCAGTCAAGGGCAATGGAAGAGGCATTGCGAAGGATGAATATTAAGTATAAAATAATCGGTGGGCTTTCATTTTATCAACGAAAAGAAATTAAAGACCTGCTTTCTTATCTTCGATTTGTGGTTAATTCTGCCGATGAGCAAGCCTTTCGAAGGATCATAAACCTTCCAAAACGTGGAATAGGAGACTCAACTGTCGATAAAATAATCGTAACATCAACCCATCATATGGTTCCATTTTGGGAGGTAGTGCAAAATGCTCAGCGCTACATGCCTGGTGGGCGATCTTCAACAAAAGTTTCGGACTTCGCTACTATGATTCAAGCTTTTAAACACACGGTCGAAACCAAAGATGCCTACGAAACCGCAAGTCATATTGCCTCAAGATCAGGTTTGCTAAAAGAACTTTACGAAGATAAAACCATAGAAGGCCTCAACAGATATGAAAACGTACAAGAACTTCTGAATGCTATTAAAGAATTTGTAGATAATCCTGACAATCAGGATAAATCTTTAGGGGCATTTTTACAGGAAGTTGCTCTACTCACCAGCGTAGATGAAGACAAGGATGATGATAATGATAAGGTGACCCTGATGACCATACATATGGCCAAAGGACTAGAATTTAAAGTGGTTTTCATCGTTGGGATGGAGGAAGATCTTTTCCCTTCGCAGATGATGATTTCAAGTCGCTCAGATCTGGAAGAGGAACGCAGGTTATTTTATGTAGCCATAACACGCGCAGAAAAAAAGCTTTTCTTATGTTATGCAACCAGCAGGTATCGTTTTGGTAGGTTAAAAGATTGTGAGCCAAGTAGATTTATCGAAGAGATTGACCCGGCTTTTATAAAAGCTGACAGAAAATTTTCGAGCCCGGAACCGAAGCTTCCATCAAGCAATGAAAGTAGTTTTAGAAGCAATTTGGTGAGCGGTCTTATGGCCTCTAAACCTACTAATAATCAGGCAAATACATACACTCACAAGCCTAGTGAAGGTTTTTTGCCAAGTGACACCACCCAGCTAGAAGAGGGCATGAAGGTAGAGCATCCGAAGTTTGGCTTTGGGAATGTAATAAAAATAGATGCAGAAGGTGCTAACAGGAAGGCAAAGGTGCTTTTCGAAAATTTTGGAGAGAAAACTTTATTGCTTAGCTTTGCTAAAATTAAAATTCATACAACCTGATTTTTTACCATTTCGAATACGGAATAGCTGTTTACATCCATGTAAAAAATCCACCAGAATAAAATTACGCTTAATACCATTTCATGAAACCGACAGAAAGGAAGCCCTAACAACTTTGGATGCATATTGCTTAAGCCAAGGCATGGGATTTAAATACCCACAGCTAGAGGCAATACAATCCCTATCTTTTTTAAAGCCAGTTGTAAAAGCTAAAAAACAATTTATATAAAAATGAAAGATTATAATTCGACAAGGCCTGCGCTCATTTTAAAAGAATATGGTCGCAACATTCAAAAACTCGTTGCCTATCTTAAGACCATTGAGGAAAAAGAAAAACGCACTATGGCAGCGCACACGCTAATTGAGCTGATGAAGCAAATAAATCCTGCAATACGCGAAACACAAGAAACCAACCAAAAACTGTGGGATGATCTGTTTATAATGGCAGATTTTGACATTGACATTGATAGTCCATATCCAGTGCCTGAACCCGAGATACTTACCCGTAAACCCAAAAGAATGCCCTACAGTATGGGAAGGGTCAGATTCAAACACTATGGCAAAAACATGCAATTACTTGTGCAGACTGCCGCGGCCATTGAAAATGAAGATGAGCGACAAGAAGCACTAATATACATAGGTAGATTAATGCGAAGTTTCCATGCCATTTGGAATAAAGAAAATGTTGAGGAATTTGCCATTGTAGAGAACATTAAAACTATGGCGGGCCAAGATCTCGGCATGAACTTGCAGCGTATAAAGGAAGAAGGATTATTTGAATCTTCAGTAAGGGAGCAGCGTGAACAAAGAGAGCCAAAAGAACGCGAGCAAAGACCCAATAGAAACGGCAATCAAAATTACAAACAAAGAAACAGCGGACAACGCAACCAATTTTCAAACGGCAACCAAGCAAAGCGCAGGAGAAATTAGATGGCTTCTTTTATTGTTAATGGAGGTAAACCTCTTAATGGTGAAATCATTCCTCAAGGAGCAAAAAATGAAGCGCTCCAGGTAATTTGTGCGATTCTGCTCACAGACCAACCAGTTACCATTCACAACATTCCCGATATTCGCGATGTGAATAAACTTATTGAACTGCTTAGCCAAATGGGTGTCGAAATAGAACATCAAAAGCAGGGAAGTGTAGCTTTTACAGCCAATAATATTAATACCGATTACATACTTACCGAAGGTTTCAGAGATGCTGCCGCGGCTCTGCGTGGTTCCATCATGCTCATGGGACCTCTACTTGCCAGGTTCAAAAGAGCCGTAATGCCTAGGCCAGGTGGTGATAAAATTGGTCGTCGCCGGCTCGATACGCATTTTACAGGTTTGCAAAAATTAGGAGCCAATTTCTCCTACGACGATCAACAAGGATTATATACCATAAGTACCGAAAAGCTTAAAGGCTGCTATATGCTGCTCGACGAAGCGTCGGTCACTGGTACAGCCAATATTATAATGGCGGCAGCAATGTCAGAGGGCAAAACCACCATTTACAATGCAGCCTGCGAACCCTATGTGCAGCAACTTTGCCGCATGCTCAATCAAATGGGTGCTGATATCTCAGGCATTGGTTCCAATTTGCTGGTGATTAATGGTGTGGATGCACTTCATGGCACGGAACATCGTCTGCTGCCCGATATGATCGAGGTAGGCAGTTTTATCGGATTGGCCGCTATGACAAAATCCGAACTAACAATCAAAAATGCCGGAATAGCACATTTGGGCATTATTCCAGAGTCATTTAAGCGCTTGGGCATTCAGCTTGAATTTAGAAATGACGATATTTTTATTCCAGCTCAAGAACATTATGAGGTAGAAACGTTTATAGATGGATCTATCATGACAATTTCGGATGCCATATGGCCTGGACTTACACCTGACCTGTTGAGCATAATGTTAGTAGTAGCTACACAGGCAAAAGGTACAGTGCTTATACACCAAAAGATGTTTGAGAGTCGTTTGTTTTTTGTCGATAAGCTTATTGATATGGGGGCAAAAATTATATTGTGTGACCCTCACCGTGCTACGATTATTGGGCTTGATCGATCACAGGACTTAAAAGGCATCAAAATGTCATCTCCAGACATAAGAGCAGGCGTGGCTTTATTGATCGCGGCACTATCTGGAAAAGGTGTAAGTATTATCTCAAATGTTGAGCAAATCGACAGGGGCTATCAGCATATTGACGAAAGATTAAAAATGCTAGGTGCCGACATAAAACGAATTGAATAAAGACAATTTTTAAAACAATGAAGAAAAGGGGAGTGGTGCTGGTGCTTTTGTTCTTTTTTTTGTTTAATTCTCAGCTATCGGCACAAGCCTTTACTGAACTTGAATTGGTAAAAGTCTCTCAATTAGAAGAAGCTTACGAAAAGCGATTTGACCTAAGTGGTATTGTGCAAACTCCAGATGGCAAGTATTATGTAATTGCTGACATGAGACACGACCGCTTTATTTATGAAATCGTATTTGATGAAGATGTTTGGCGTATAGTTGATAAAATTCCAGTTGAGCTACCCTATGAACGCGACAATGATTTTGAATCGCTAGAGTATCATGCAGGGCACTTTTATATAACCGACGAAATCGAGCATGTTGTTTTCAGACTAGATAGTGGTAAGCTTGTGGAGGTGCCTGTGAACCTTTCGTCAATGAATGAAAATACTTTGAAATGGAAAACCAACACTGGCTTCGAAGGGCTGGCTATCG
>DAIQNU010000303.1:0-4509 GCA_036788235.1 Cyclobacteriaceae bacterium | reverse complement strand
AAATCCGATGTTGTTCAGGGCACTTATCAGACCACTTCCAATAAAACCCGCTGCTCCGGTTACTACAATCATGATATTAGTTTTGTCGCAAGTTAATTTATTCGTCTTAATGATGCGACGGAATAGGGCGAATAATCAAAAATACATGGGTCAATGATCTTTTAGCGACTGACAATGACGCACTATGAGTAGCTTTTTAATTAACTTTGCATCCTTAAAAAATGGTACTACTACGAAATAAATGGAGAACAAAAATTTTGATTTAACTGAAGTCCTTAAAATAAAGAAAAGTCAACCAAATGAGTTTTCAGAGTGTAAATAAATTGCAAGCATTTGGTTGACACCATGCGGGTTGGGCTGAAAAAACGGTGGGGTGCGCGTAGGGCTGTGGGCTGAAACGTCGTTTTTTCTTGATTTCTTTGCTTACTTTCTTCATCAAGGAAGAAAGTAAGACCCGTCCGGTCAGGACATTTAGAAGAATGTGAAACACTTACAATCGGCTTATTTATTTGTGTCCATTAAAATAACAGTAGAACCTTTTTGATAAAAAAATGATAGACATAAATTTTTCGCAGGTAACAGAAAAAATTCAAAGCATGGAGCTACCAGATTTTGATGTGGTAGTGGCCATAGCACGCGGAGGGATCGTGCCTGGTGCTATGCTTGCCTATAAATACAAAAAAGAACTGATAACCATCCAGCTAAATTATCGCGATGATACCAATACGCCAAGATACAATGAACCCAAGCTTTTGGCAGAAACTCCAATCCTCCCCAAGAATGCCTCGACTTTGCTTCTGGTAGATGACGTTTCTGTGTCAGGCAAAACATTAGATACAGCAAAAAAATTGTTTGATGGCTATAAAATTGTGACATTTGTGCTCAAAGGAAAGGGTGATTACGTCGCATTTGCAAACATTCCTGAATGCGTGAATTGGCCATGGAAATCCAAACAACCTTAAAAAGACCAAAACTTTCAAAATGAAAATTAACTACACCTATTTTACCTACACACTTGTATTTATTTGGTCATGCCTGCCTGGCCAATCTATGGCACAAGAAGCAGCCTCAGATAGTATTAACAGATATGTACTCGACCCGGTGGTGATTACGGGTACACGAAATGAGTTGCAGAAAAGTAAAATCCCTTCTCCGGTATCCGTGGTAAGTCGCGCTGATATCGAAAATTCCAATTTGACCAATGTGTTGCCATTGTTGAGCTATCAAGTACCCGGCTTATTTGTAAACGAAAGAACGATCACAGGTTTTGGTGTAGGTCCAGAATCTGCTGGTGGCATTAGTATGCGTGGATTAAGTACCAGCGGCGACCCTTCTAACACACGCGTATTGGTTTTGGTAGATGGTCAACCACAATTTATGGGGGTATTCGGTCACCCTATATCCGATGCCTATCTTTCTTCAGATATTGAGAGAATTGAAGTGATTAGAGGCCCTGCATCGGTACTCTATGGAACCAATGCCATGGGAGGCGCTATTAACCTAATAACGAGAAAAAAAGAAAAGGATGGTTTTAATATTGGCCTTAATACTGCAGTAGGATCTTTCAATACACAACAGTACAATGTGCATGGTGGCTACAAATCCGGGAAGCTAGGCATATTCGCCGGGGGGAATTACGATAAAACAGAAGGTCATCGCACTGATGGAACAGGAGATTTTGTCAACAAGGCTGGATTTCTAAAAATCAAATACGATCTTAATGATCAAATTAGTTTAAGTGCTGATGCCAATTATTCAGAGGCCGAATTTCTCGATCCGGGTACAGAGGCTGAACCGAGATTGACCAACAATTGGTATCAATTTGATAGGGGTAGAGTGGCGTTTTCTATTGACAATGCATTTTCGAAAGTAGAAGGTGCGCTCAGGTTTTTCTACAATTTTGGCGAGCACAGGTTTTCGAATAATTTTTTCTCCGAAGATTTTAATTACGGCTTTACTTTTTATCAAAACTATAGCTACCACGAAAGTGGGGTGCTGACCCTGGGTGTGGATCTTAAGCATTTTGGTGGTAATGCAATTAATCCTATGGGTATTACCATGGTTGATAATTCTATCAATGAAACAGATATTTATGCATTGCTTCGTCAGAATATCGGAGAGTTTGTGACTGCAAGTGCCGGATATCGCCTGGTGAATAATTCACTTTTTGGCATAGAGCATGTGCCTTATACCGGGCTTACCTGGAAAGCAGGCCTGAATACAAACCTGAAAGGAACCATATCAAAAGGATTTAGGAGTCCAACCTTAGCCAATTTGTTTATAGGTGCTGCAAGTAATGATGAACTGGGGCCAGAGAGAATGTGGAACTATGATGTAACTATAGTTCAGAATTTGTTCAATAATAAATTGAATGTTGAATTGACAGGTTTTATAGCCAATGGCGAGAATTTGATCAGAAATATCGGTGGTATTCAATTTATTAATACTGGTGAATTCAGGCATAAAGGCATTGAAATGAGTGCCGAATGGATAGTGGACAGAAACCTGAACATCAGGATGAACTACACACACCTGAACATGGAAGTACCACAGCAAATTGCGCCGGAAAACGACCTAAACCTGATTGTCAATTATACCTGGAATAAGCTGGGGCTGATGCTTACCAGCAGGTATGTATCGGGACTATTGCTCAGGCAAGAAGATAACATGGATGTAAAAGAAAGCTATTTTCTGCTCAATTTGCAGGCTTCTTACAAAATCACACCCTGGATAGAGCTATTTGCCCGTGGTGAAAACCTGACCGATACCCAGTATTATATTCAGAATGGCTATATAATGCCAGGAATTTATGGCATGGGTGGTATGAAGTTCAGGATCAGCAATTGAGGCTATTCGGCAAATTGAATTTTTTTCATTCTGATGGTACTGAGCCTTTTTTAGGGAATGCATCTCATACTAAGCCTCATATGACCAACATTTAGAGAGTAAATAAATGTAAATTTGAAAAGTAAAACTAAACGATCAAAGAATGACCGTAGAATAAGCGGAGTATCTTATCGGGCTTGAGAAGTATGTAGTTCAGAATGGTGAAATCGTAAAAACCTTTTTTATAAACGTAGAGTACCCAATGAATCTGCGACTGGCTCTTTCAGCACCTGACGATTTAGACCAAAATTTATTGGTCGACATTTATGAAAGCGCAAAAAAGTCCTTGAAAATTAGTTTTCACCATCAGGACAGTAGCACACAAAATGGATTGTTAAGAGTTGATTATAATGGACGACACTATAACCCTGTGGAAATAACTGAAACTGTCCCTGAAATTTTCAAACCCTTTGCAGGAAAGTGGCTGGATGATTTTTCAGGACATGTCCATTATGTAGTAAATGGCTATAAACCCTTAGCTTGGGCGATACCTTTAGAATTCGATGAATTTCCTGTCAAGAAATTAAATGGCCGGGAAGATTACATAAGAACGCTAAATGCCTTCTTTCAAAAAATTAATCTGAAAACTGCCATTACCATAAACAATCAAATGAGAATAATATGAATTGGATTAATACATTAATGGACGATTATTACTCTTTTCTGAAGGAAAAAACTTTAGTATCAGCAAGTAATTCGTCAGACTGGGTGGAAATTAGCACCCCCTTCATAGGCTTGTTCAATGATGCAGTGGAAATATATGCCAAAAAAACAGGTAGCAAGATTATTCTTTCTGATGACGGAAATACAATAAGAGATTTGGAATTGAGTGGGCTTGAAATTACCCGTTCACCTAAAAGAAAAGAAATACTCGACCGTATTCTCGTAAATTATGGCGTGCGAATAAATAATGATGAGCTAATTACCGAAGCATCTGAAAAAGATTTCCCACAAAAAAAACTAAATCTGATTTCAGCTATTTCTGAGACAGCAGATATGTATTATTTGGCCAGGCATACTGTAGCTTCTGTATTCAGGGAAGATGTCAAAGTCTACCTGGAGGAGCAGGAACTTATATATACACCATACTTTATTTCTAAGGGCAAAACAGGACTTGAATTTACATTTGATTTTCAAATTGCTTACAGAAATACTGAAATCGTGATTAAGTCCTTTAACTCAGTTAATAAAATGAACCTGCCTCACTTCCTTTTTACGTGGGAAGACATTAAGAATGTCAGAGAACAACAAACCCAAAAGGAAGTTATTGGTTTAGCTGTAATTAATGACATTGATAATGAGGTTAGTGAGGAATATTTATCAGCACTTGACAACAAAGGAGCACAATACATTCTTTGGAGTCAAAGACACACACCAGAAAATATTAGCAAGATAAAGTTAGTAGCATAAGTAATTGAAACTAAATGAATGCCTGAAGCTACATCCTTATTTATGACTTAAGTATTACCCCCGTTCGGTAATTAAAATCCCGAATGCAGATAACCGGAATTTGAAAGCCCTGAAAAGAACCAGAGGCTTCACCATCTTGTTAAGCCACTGTTTATTACCATCCGGTTGTAGAGGTTAGGCTCGCAAGGTTTATTTTATTTACTGCCTTTATTT
>DAIQNU010000302.1:0-4566 GCA_036788235.1 Cyclobacteriaceae bacterium | reverse complement strand
ACAAATATGACCATAATAACAGCCCAAAATCCAAATTCTGGAATTAAGGCAAATGGAAGTATCAGGGCGTAGGCAGATATAAGTATTTTTAAATAAACATTGTAACTAAAAGGTATGGGTGTTTTTTTGATTCTTTCGCAGGCACCAAGTATGTCAAGAAGTGCTTGGGTATGTGGTTTGAAATTTAAGTGGTCATATGGAGTAATTAGGTTTTCTCTATGCATTTGTTCGACCAGTTGGTGAATCTGTCCACTTATAAAATTGGGCACATGATTTTTAGTTGCATACAGCAATTTTTCATCAGGACTTAAGCTTATCAATTCTTCGATTTTTGTGCCTTCTCGTAAATGTTCTTTAAAAGCCAAACAAAAATTAGATATCAAAATGGCCATACGAGATCTTGAGACTTTATCTTCAAAAGGAAAAGTGGTCTGGGCTGCTATGGCGAGATTTCGACAATGATTAACCAAAGCGCCCCAATGTTTGCGGCCTTCCCACCATCGATCATAGGCTGTATTAGTACGAAACACCAATAAAATACTTAGTACCAGGCCAAGTAAGGAAAAAATGCCAGAACCCAACTGAATATGCCATAAAAACTCGAATTGAGCATGTAACATGGCCAAAACAAAAGCATATGCACCTACCAATAAGGAACCTACCACCACTTTTTTCATGGTGTAGCTTGTAAAGAGATGTGATATATCTCTAAGCCAGTTTTGATTGGTTTTATAATATATCATAATAACCTATACCTCGGCTAAATATCGATGGACAAAACTAATAGACATGGCACCTTCGCCTACCGCTGATGCAACACGATTCATTGCACCTGATCTCACATCACCGGCAGCAAATACCCCGGGCACACTGGTTTCAAGCAGATAAGGTTCCCTTTTTTGTTTCCATACTTTTTTATAATCTGCATGTTGCTTTATATCAACACCTGTTATTACAAAGTTTTTTTTGTCTCGCAGTACTTCAGGTGGAATCCATTGAGAAATAGCCTGTGCACCAATAAAAATAAACATAGATACAGCGTCGATTTCTTCTCGTTTTCTTTCATTTCTAAATTCGATGACAACCTTTTCCAACGATTGCTCTCCTTTCACTTCCACTACATGTCCTTCAGTCCACAATTCTATATTTTGCGTAGTCTCAATCTGGTCGATTAAGTAGGATGACATACTTGCCGACAGGCTCGTACTGCGAATCAAAATAATAACACGACTTGCAAACTTACTTAAATACATGGCAGCCTGCCCTGCGGAATTACCACCACCAACAATTAAGACCACTTTGTTAACACAAAAAGTAGCTTCTGTACTGGCCGCTCCATAGTAAATGCCTGCACCTAATAAACGATCTATCCCTTCGGCTTCGAGTTTTCGATAGTTTACACCTGTTGTTATGACGATACTGCGCGTGTTTAATTTGGCTCCCGAACTCAATTCAATGGTCTTGTAGGGTGTGCCAAATTCAATGTTAGTCACCTCCTGTGGAGATAGGAATTCAGTACCAAAGCGGGTGGCTTGAGTAATGGCTCTATGGGTAAGGTCAGCGCCACTAAGTCCTTTAGGAAATCCCAGGTAATTTTCAATACGTGAACTTGAACCGGCTTGACCACCGGGAGCGCGTTTTTCAATGAGCAAGGTCTTCAAACCTTCAGAAGCTGCATAAACAGCCGCTGCTAATCCTGCCGGGCCGGCACCTACAATTACCACATCATAGAGGTCAGCGGAGGCATTAATGTTCAAACCTAAAGCTTGAGCAGTCTCCTCCAAAGTTGGTTGAACGAGAAATTTACCATCTTCCAAAAAAACTACCGGTAAATTGGCTTCTTGAATGTTGTTGACTTCCAGTAAGGATTTGGCGTCTTCACTGGTTTGAATATCTAACCACTTAAATGGAAAAAGATTGCTGGCCAAAAAATCTTTTATCTGATGCGATTTGGGTGAAAATTGGTATCCAATGACTTTCAAACCTTTAAATTCCGGAATATAGGATGCCTGCCATTCTTCGAGCAAATCCATTAGTACAGGATATAACTTTTCTTCTGGCGGATCCCAGGGCTTGAGTAAGTAGTAATCCAATTGAATATCATTGATGGCCTTGATGGCCGCTTCAGTGTCTGAATAAGCCGTAAGCAAAATCCTTTTGGCATCTGGAAAAATCTCTTTGGCTTTTTCAAGAAAGTCAATGCCTTGCATTTCGGGCATTCGGTTATCAGAAAGAAATAAAGCTACTGATTCACCTTGATTTTTAAGTTCTATGAGACTTTCCAGTGCTTCATGGGCAGAGGTGGTACTCAATATTCTGTATTCTTGCCTGAACGCACTTCTCAAATCCCGACCAATGGCTCGTAGAACCTGCGGATCGTCATCAATAGAAAAAATAATGGGTAATGACATATAATTACATTAATGGAAAACAAACTTCAAAAACGGTTTCGCCAGGTTGCGATGTGGCTTTGATACTTCCAGCATGCATTTCAACGATACTTTTTACCATTTCAAGTCCAAGCCCGGTGCCCTTTCCCATTTCTTTGGTGGTAAAAAATGGCTCCCAAATTCTGCTTAGGTCTTCCGGAGCGATACCTTTGCCATTATCTTTAATTTGCACCACTACTTTTTCAACTGCTTTTGTGCAGATAATCTCAATTACTGGGTCGTGTACTTCCGCCACAGCGTCCAGTGCATTATCGAGCAGATTGGTCCAAAGTTGATTCATTTCGCTTACAAACATGGGAATTGGCGGAACATCTTCTTCACAGCTAAGGTCGATCTTGGCCGATATTTTATTGATTTTATGATTCAATATTTTCAGCGTATTATTGATCCCCTCATGGACTTTGGCTTTGGTCTTCTCAGGTGCCCTGTCCATATGGGTATAAATTTTAACCGATTTTACCAGTTCGGCAATTCGCTCTGATGATTCCTGCACATCGTTTACCATTTTTTCAATGGTAAGGTTATCAGCTATCCAGCCAAGAATTGTGCCCAAATCTTCCTGACGTGCCTGGGTCATTATAGCTTCTACATCAGAAAGTGTAAATCCAAAATCAACCAGATTTTCTGCCAACTCAAATGAAGAATCAATGCCTAAATCTTCTAAAAAATACCCGATTTCATCTTCTTCAGTCTTACGTTTGAGCAAACTCTTAGCAGGAGCCGCCGACTGCAATTTGCTGAACATAAGATTGTTGATATAATCTACATTTTCAGGCGTCAATTGCATGGTCATAATTTTCTTGAATTTAATGGGTTGCAAATGCAATTGCTTTTTGAGCTCTTGCGCACTTCTGACTATAGCCGATGCCGGATTGTTGAGCTCATGTGCCAGACCAGCAGAAAGCTTTCCCAGCGCAGCCATTTTTTCTGTTTGCTTTTGAAAAGAAGTAAACTCCCTAACACGCGAAGTCATCTCATGCACCAGAACCTGACTAAGCTCATAGTGATCTCGCAACATTTCTTTTTCAAAAGATTTGGATAGCATAAGCAGAATAGTTTTTTGGACAACCACTCCGCTTGCACTGGCTGTTTTGGCTCTTGAAAATGGTAAAAAACCTGTAATTTGACCTTTTTCTTTTATGGAAAGTTCCTGCTCACCTTTTCCTCTACTTATGTTTATTCTAAATGCGCCTTCAAGAATAAAGATCATATGATCTATGGGCTGACCTGGCCTAAATACAAAATCACCTTCCTCAAGAAATGACAATTCAGAATGCTCAATGAGCCAATTGATTTGCTTTTCAGGAACTTCTCTAAGCATTTCAAAGGATTGGAGCAATGACAACACCCGGGACTTATCCATAAATATTTACATTGTAGGTCGTGGTAGAAAAAGAGACATCGATTAAAACATGATTCCAGTTGAATTTGTTGAGAATCTTTTCGGAATAATTAAATTCTTATTTGTACACTCTTAGATGCTGTTCGAAAATCAAATGGTTCAGCCCTTAATCAAAATAAAAAATATAACAATTCAAAACTATACATTAGGCTCAGATCTATTTAAGTGAACAACCAAAATACTGAATTACACACACTTAAGCTGGCCGAACTATTTTTTTTCACGTATTACTTTTATATCGGCCTAAAAACAATATACCTTTGCGGCCTGAAAGGGGTGCCCAAAAACAAAGGCTGAGATTATACCCATTGAACCTGATACTGGTAATGCAGTCGAAGGGAACATGAAAATCCTTATTTGAACATTCCTTTTAAAGTTTCAGCAAGCATTTAATTTCTTGTTTGCAAGGCAGTAATTCATGGCTAATTCCGGAATATGCAAGAACTACACCTTGAAGCAGGAATTTGATGGCTGCTTATTTTCAACAAAACACCTGGTGAAAACCAGTTTAGGGGTGCCTATAAAAGGCTGAGATTATACCCATTGAACCTGACACCGGTAATGCGGGCGCAGGGAAGGTATGATAAACATGGTTTCGGAGCCCTTAACCGAGTATGTTTAACATTTTATCAACAAAAAAATGCGTACATTTTATTGGCTGTTATTGCTGCTATCAATGCCCTTTGCGGCCGCAGCACAACACAGTATTACGGG
>DAIQNU010000301.1:0-4581 GCA_036788235.1 Cyclobacteriaceae bacterium | reverse complement strand
AAAACTTTAAATTAACTCGTCACGGCACCATTGCAGAAACATTTTGTTGGCAGTAGTAGGGCCTTCTACTCACTTCATTCGTAGTCGTGTCTTTCGTCCCCGTTAAGTTACATCACTCTTCATTAGTCAGTCGTGCGGTGGGGCATTTTTCATTTACAACTTTCTCCACCTACACTGCACTGAGCACACTCTTTGGCTGGCTTTGGATGCGGGTCGGAAGTGCGGCTTGCCAAAGTGTGTGCGATTTAGTTGTGTTGCACATTTTCAATATCTATTCGCTCTTTAACGTGTCAACCGGGTTTGTAAGAGCAGCTTTTGCTATTTGAGTAAATACCGAAGCAAATGAAAAAAGAGAAACCATACAGATAGGAATAACAAACATCCAAGTATTCAATGGAGCGCGGTAAGCAAAATTCTCTAACCAATTGTCAAACACAAAAATTGCTAGGGGTATCCCGATTACAAATGCAATTACTATTAGCTTAAAGAACTCTTTAGAAAATAGAATCACGATACTACTAAGAGAGGCTCCCAATACCTTTCTGATTCCTATTTCTTTCATTCGTACCATCACTGAATAAGAGACTAGTCCAAATAGCCCAAGGCAGCCAATCAAAATTGAGAAGGCGGAAAATATTATGAATACTTTACTGAATCTCTCTTCTTCCTGATAATGATTGTTAACGTCTTCATTTAAAAATGAATACAGAAACGGGCTACCAGTATACGAAGCCCTCCAAAGCGTGTTTATTCTAGCAATGGTTTGGTTAAGATTAGCGTATGAATTGCCGGATAGGCGAATTGAAATGTAGTTCGTATTAGCCACTCTGCAACGCATTATGATTGGTTCAAAGTTTTCTTTCAACGATTTATGATGGTAGTTTTCAACCACCCCAATTACCTCCTTGTTATTACCTTGAAAGCTTATTTTCTTACCTATTATTTCACTTGGATTTGAATATCCTAGTAGCTCTGATGCCTTTCTGTTTATAACAATGACATCGTCAGGTGCGTCACCGATTAGCTGGATGTCAGTCATAATTCTGTCCTTAGAAAAGAAAGTGCCAGCAGCCAGTTTTATTTTGAAGACATCTAGAAAATCTTGATCTACTCGGAATACGGCAAAAGATTTATTGTACGAATCGTCCTGCCCAACCATTTTAACTGGCCCATTCATATCCAGGTCGTTGCTCACTTTACCCGGTAACGAAGAGGAAATCGTCACGTTTTCAATTTCCGGGTATTTGGCAATTTCATTTTTAAACTGACGGTAACGATTTAAAAATTCAATCTCACTGTTAATGATGCGAGGAGAATTTACAACCAATGTCTGGTCATGATTAAAACCCAGTTCCCTAGACTTGAGAAAGTTGAGTTGATTGTAGATTATGATCGTTCCCATAATTAAACCAATGGACACGATGAATTGAAAAACAACAAGCGACTGACGCAGTATAGACTTTCCTTTTGCTATACTGTGTGTTCCTGATTTAAAAACGTCAATGGGTTTGAATGTCGATAAAATAAATGCTGGATAAATACCAGATATAAAACTACCGAACACATAAAGTACTCCCACTGAAAAAAGAAATGAAGAGTCGGTGAATAAGGAAAACACGAGTGGTTTTCCAAGAAGGCTCCCCACCAATGGAATAGTTGTTTGAATAAGTATCAATGAGATGAGAACAGCAATAAAATTCATCAGAAAAGCCTCCAATAATAATTGAGTCATGACTTCCCCGCGAGTAGCTCCATTCACCTTTCTGACACCTACTTCCTTTGCTCTATTCTCTGATCGGGCAGTAGATAAGTTTACGTAGTTTACCCATGCAATTATTAGAATAACAAGAGCAATAATAGAAAGGAAATAAACGCTCTGCGAACTTCCGTTGGCCTCCAACTCATAGGCAACATTAGAATGTAAATGAATATCTTCAATGGGTTGTAAGATCATTCTGTCTTTTGAATCCTTTCCTTTATACTTAAGAATGAATGAACCAAGCTTCGATTCAAGTGAGGTATAGTCCACACCCGGGTTTAATTTTATGTAAGTGTAAAAGTCATTCCATCCCCACTCTTTTGATGGATCATTTATCTGAATGAAGGTGGTAAAGGAGATAAGTGCATTAAATTTTAAATGCGAATTGGCAGGAGTGTCTTCCATTATACCTGTAATGGTATATGATTCTTTGTTGTTAACGAGAATTAACTGGCCTACCGGATTTTCTTTCCAATCTGATTTTGAACCAAAGTATTTTTCAGCCACAGACACGGATAAAACAATCGATCTTGGTTCACGCAAAGCTGTCTTAGCATCTCCAGCGAGCAGTTTATAGCCGAAGAAATTAAAGAAAGTGGAGTCAACGTAGTAAACCTTCTTTTCCTCAAAAACCTTTTCTTTATGGTTTAGCACTAATCCAAAATATTCAGGTGTAATTCGAACATATTCAGCTACCTCCGGAAAATCATTTTTTAGTGCGGGTGCTGTGGGTGCAAAGTTGGCAGCATCCCAACTAACCTGTCCAGCAGATTCCTGCCCAAGAATAACACGGTGGATGTCACAGCTTTTTGGATGGAACCGGTCATAGCTTTTCTCGAAGTTCACATACTCAAGAATAATAAGGCAAACTGAGAGTCCAACAGAAAGTCCAAGGATGTTAATGAGTGAGTAGGTCTTGCTCCTGATTAAGTTCCTGTAAATGATTTTGAAGTAGTTGGCTATCATTTGATTTATTTTTAGGAGCTAGATTGCAAATACGTTACCAATTTAACGCTTTAATCATAACCATTGAAATCAAGGTTTATTCGAGCATTTCGATATCAAAAGCATTTCAACATCGGACATTGTCGTTCGTTATCGGTCATAGTTGAGGGCTGGATTGGCTCTTGCCATAGCTTGGGTGTCGTGGTGGGTTTGCGCGGCTATAGCATGTGCCAAAAGCGCGGCAAGTCGAAGCACAATCTTCTTAAAAATGCGGAGGGTCGGCTGCATTAATTTTTAGCCTGTCCCACGTTTTAATTTTTCAATGTCTAAGTTTTCTGCGAAGCCATTCAATTGTCCCCGTGGGAAATCTTTGTTAGTAGAGTGTCGCCCATTAGATGACTAAATTGTCCGGGCCCTATTACTGCCAACGTGAGTGCATAAGCAGTGGCGGGTTTAGGAGGGCTTAGCAATGGAGCGAAGCGGAATGCTAAGACCGACCTGCCGCGACTTGTCCCACGACACCGAACGTTGTTTGCAAACTAAAACTACAAATTTACACCGAACCCCGCCATTGATTATGCACATTGTTGGCGGCTGTGGGCTCTTCTGTCAAGTGTTTTTTAGTCAGTCGTGACAATCACAGAACCTTGTCCCTCAATTTAAGAAATGGTTTCTCTATTATGATGTTCAACAGCCATGCCACCATAAAGCAAAGCACGAAACAAATGATCATCATCGTATTGCTATCAGCTGGCAAAATATGCCTCAAAGTAACTTGTACGATATGAATTACTCCTTTGTGTGAAAGGTATACACCATACGAAAGTAGGGCAATAAAGGAGCTTGCCGTTGAGTTCCATTTATACAAAAAGCTTGTTGGACAAATTGCTCCTAAAACAAGAAAACCATATCCGATAGCAATAACCAAGAATCCATAAGTAGAAGTTGAATACACTGCCAATTGTGAACAGTACAAATAAACAAATGTCAAAACTAATATACCCAAAATGATAAAATGGTTACCAAATTTTGAAACCCATTCCCACGTTTTAGGCAAAAATTGATACATCGCTGCAATAGCTACACCCATCATAAGTCCATCGAGTCTGTTGTAAGTAGGATAATAAATATTTTCGGTCCAGTACGATAACGAAGCGTTTCCTATTGAATCTTCTGGATAGTAAATGTTCCACAGATATATTCTAAGCACAATTCCCAAAAGAAATAATGAAATTAAAATCCAGTACGATTTTGATAATAAATTATTTGCAAGAAGGAAAGTAAGAATAAGCGGTAAGAAAAGATAAAAATGTTCTTCTACACATAGCGACCATGCATGAGAAAATGTTCCATAGTTTTTAATCTCCAAATTGAAATTTTGAGTGAAAGTTAAAAACTTCCATAACGGAGGCAGGGCTTCCTTCTCTCGAAAGAATGGAAATAGAAAATAGACTCCGACTATGAAGAAGTATATGGGTAATATTCTAAAAATACGTTTTATGAAGAAGTCTCTCAAAGAAAGACCATTACCCTTCTTTATCTGAGCAAATAATTGGGATGAAATCAAAAACCCACTGAGCACAAAAAATAGATCAACCCCTGTCCAGCCAATTTTCATAAACCAACTTGTCCAGTTTGGATGTGGGAATTGTAGTTGATAATGAAATCCCAATACCAATAAAATTGCCAAGGCTCTCAAATGGTCAAGCCCATAAAGTTTACTATTCGCCATTTTTAATTGTTCAATCGTCAGGTATTTTTATTTTGTCAAACGAAACTCTATGAGTCAATTACCTCACTGTCTACGAAGCGCGCCCGTTGCCGCCAACGTTTTGCAGCTACCCGAAGGTGGCGATTTCGAAGCACTTCACTGTCAA
>DAIQNU010000300.1:0-4597 GCA_036788235.1 Cyclobacteriaceae bacterium | reverse complement strand
CAGCCTGAACCGTGCTTCAAATAAACGAATAACAGCCACATCAATTTCCGCTTCGTCAATCTCCCCTTTTTCGATTGCTTCCTTTAGGTAAGGATCGTAAACATCACCGCAGTTTAAGTCAGTGCCACGCTTAACGGCCAACGCTGCTGCTTCAGATGCAGTAGCAGTAATGTCGTGTCGATTAGGTTCAAAAAAATCTCTAATTGCCCAGCAGTCGCTCACGACATAGCCATTAAATTTCCATTGATTTCTCAGTATATCGTTGAGTAAAAAATTGCTCCCACAACAAGCCTCGTCGCGAAAACGATTATAGGCACACATAATTGAAGCAACCTTGGCATCTTTTATTGTTGCCTCAAAAGCAGGCAAATAAGTTTCATGCAAGTCGCGGTCGGTAACTTGGGCATTATATGAATGGCGCGTAGATTCAGGCCCGCTATGTACGGCGAAATGCTTTGCAGTTGCCACCAATTTCAACTTTTCCGGATCATCACCTTGCAGGCCTTTGATAAAGCTCACTGCCATTTTACCAGTAAGAAAAGGGTCTTCACCATAAGTTTCCTGCCCTCTTCCCCATCTTGGATCTCTAAAAATATTTATGTTTGGAGTCCAGAATGTTAAACCTTGATAAATTTTTCTTTTATCTAATGACGTGTACATATGATGTTTAGCTCTTGCCTCGTCAGAAATAGCTGTAGCAATATCAAACAACATGGGCGCATTGAAAGAAGCTCCCATACCAATAGCTTGAGGAAAAATAGTTGCACGTCCGGCTCTACCTACACCATGAAGGCATTCATTCCACCAATTATACTCAGGTATATCAAGCCGTGGAATTGCCGGAGCATCATAGCGCATTTGCGAAACTTTTTCTTCGAGGGTCATTCGCACACTAGGTCTTTGGCGCGTTCGTGAATGCTCAACTGCTCGTTTTTATATTGTGGTATAACAGGATCATTTGCATGGACTGGCAAACCAGTTAACCAGACAAAACATAAAACTAGGAAACTAAAGAATATTGTATTTTTCATTTAAGCGTTGTTAAGAAGTGATAGAAAAAAAATCGATTAAAAAATGTAAACAAATTTATAAAATAAGATTTGAAAATAGGTAAATAATTGTATTTCAACTTTTGAAAACCTTTGGTCATGAAAACTTCAGTATATCCCATGTATCCTACTTTCAAATTTATAAAGACTCTTAGAAACATATGGCGTCTGATGTTCATTTACTTCAAAAGCTCAAAAGCAAAAAACCCGGAAGCTACTCCCGGGTTTTTTGTAAAAATTTTCAATATGTTCCAGTAAGCTTTTATATCTAAGATAAAAAGCAAAACTGTTTATGACCTAAGAACTACTTTATGAAAAGCAATTCACGGTATTTTACCAATGGCCAGTCGTCATTATCTACATAGAGTTCAAGCTTATCTACGTGATACTTGATTTTATCAAAGTATTTGCCTTTGATCACATCTCCGTATTCAATAGCTTTTTTATGTGTGTCTTCTATTTTGTTTACACGCTTGCGTTCATTGGTCATTTCGATCACATTTTCCCTAAGGGCATCCATGTGCTCGGTGATTTTACCAATAACCTTGAGCACTGTGCTATTGTCAAGCTTCAGTGCGGCCAGTCCCTGAGCATTGTGTATCAATTTGTTTTGATAAGCAATAGCAGTTGGTAAAATATGATTGAGTGCAAGATCACCCATTACACGAGATTCAATCTGGACTTTTTTGATGTAGCTTTCCCAAAGTATCTCACAACGGGCATGCAATTCTATTTTATTTAGTACAGAATGTCTTTCAAACAATTTGATGTTTTCATCAGTGATATAGGCTTCTAGTGCTCGTGGCGTATCCTTTACATTAGGGAGGCCTCTTTTCTCGGCTTCTTTTACCCATTCGTCTGAGTAGCCATCACCTTCAAATCTAACGTTCTTGGATTCTTTGATGTACTGACGCAATATTTTTACAATAGCAAGACGTTTCTCGGTTCCTTTGCCTATTTCGGCATCTACAGCTTCCTTAAATTTGGTCAATTGATCAGCTATGATCAGGTTGAGCATGGTAACCGGCCCACCAATATTGGCATTTCCACCTACGGCTCTGAACTCAAATTTGTTACCGGTAAAGGCAAATGGTGAGGTACGGTTTCTATCAGTATTGTCAAGTATGATTTCCGGAATCTTATCAATACCGAGTTTCATATACATGTTGTCGCCTTTTTCGATCTTGATATTCCCGTTGGTTTCCAACTCGTCAAGTACTTCAGAAAGCTCTGAGCCAATAAACACTGACATAATTGCCGGTGGCGCTTCGTTGGCACCAAGCCTGAAATCATTGCCCGCAGAAGCTATGGCAGCTCTCATTAATGCACCATTGGTATGAACAGCCTTAATGGTGTTGACAAAGAAAGTTAAAAACTGAAGATTTTCACGTGCACTGCTGCTTGGCTGGAATAAGTTAACTCCTGTATCCGTAATTAGCGACCAGTTACAGTGCTTTCCTGAGCCATTGACTTCAGCAAATGGTTTTTCATGAAAAAGAACCATCAAATCATGCTTTTCGGCCACTTTACGCATTACGTCCATCATAAGTATATTATGGTCAGTAGCTACGTTGGCTTCTTCGAACAAAGGAGCCGCTTCAAACTGACTAGGTGCCACCTCGTTGTGACGTGTACTTACCGGAATACCTAATTTGAGACATTCGGCTTCAAAGTCTTTCATATATGCATAGACCCTACGTGGTATAGAACCGAAATAGTGATCTTCTAATTGCTGACCACGAGCTGGTGCATGACCAAAAACAGTTTTTTGAGTCATTACAAGGTCAGGTCTTGCATTGTACAATGCCTTGTCGACAAGAAAATATTCTTGCTCAGCACCTACCGATGCAGATACTTTGGAAACTTCTCTGTCGAAATATTTACATACAGCGGTTGCTGCTTTATCAACGGCCTCTATTGATTTAAGCAAAGGAGCTTTATAGTCGAGTGCTTCGCCTGTGTATGAAACAAAGATAGTAGGGATACATAGTGTTGTGCTCCATAAGAATATTGGAGAACTAGGATCCCAAGCAGTATAGCCACGAGCTTCAAAGGTATTTCTTATCCCTCCACTTGGAAAAGAAGAGGCATCAGGCTCTTGCTGTACAAGAGCACTGCCTTTAAATTTCTCGATGCCATCAAGGGCGTTGAAAAATGTATCGTGTTTCTCAGCAGTTGTTCCGGTTAGGGGTTGAAACCAGTGGGTATAGTGTGTTACACCTTTAGACATAGCCCACGATTTTACCGCAGCGGCCACTGCATCAGCAGTTTCACTGTCGATTTTTTTTCCCTCATTGATACAGTATTTCACACGCTTGAACACACCCGGTGCCAGGGTCTCTCTCATTTTGTCGAGATCGTAACAATTCTGCTTGAAATACTCAGATATTTTTGAGGCGGGTGCAGGTGCCTCAAGTGGTTGCCTCTTTGAGGCTTCCATTACAGCATTGAATCTTAGTAGCGCCATAAACTATAACAATATTTAAATTTTTAAAAGTTTCGAAAATTACAAATTATTTACAATTCAACAGCAAAACGAACCATATTTTTATAAAAATTCACACATTTCACAATAAAATGATGTCAATCAAAGGCATTTTTCTGATATTTTCAAGAAAAATAGGATTTTATGATTCCATTTTGAACCAAAAGCACTTATTGAAATAATGCAATCATTTAAAAAATACCCTATTACTAAAAATGTATCCTAATTTCGGGTGATTTGGAACTAATTTATTGCTTTTGCAGGTGATTTGACTTCAATATTAAGCAAATATACCATTATTTAAAGAATTTTCTTTGATAGTGGG
Source organism: Cyclobacteriaceae bacterium (assembly GCA_036788235.1). Taxonomy (GTDB): domain Bacteria; phylum Bacteroidota; class Bacteroidia; order Cytophagales; family Cyclobacteriaceae; genus JAFIEV01. Next base: position 738 of record DAIQNU010000300.1, on the reverse strand, counting down.
TTATTTAGAGATGTGCAATTTACATGTATAATTAATGAATACAATAAATGCTTGTGTTGAAACATGAATTGCTAATAAACCGGCATTATCTGCATTATGAGATTTCAAATGTCACTCAAACGGAGTATTGAAGGGGTAGGCTAAAACCACGTTGTATTTGACTCAAGTTTCGCAGGCACTAGTTTTGTCACAATTTTTGCGAAAAAGCAAAAATTCCGCCAAAACCAGATGTTTTTTTTGCTAGTACCACGGGTTTACACCCGTGGTTATTATAATTTGACCCTTTCAGGGTCATCTACACCTTTCATATTTTGTTGTAAATGGAAATTGAAAAACAGTGTTTGAATAACAAAAATGAAGTAGAGACCTCCAAATTTTGCAGTAAATTCATGTGCGAAACTTGAGTAATTGATAATTAAAAGCCTTGCTGAGCTGCCAAAGACCGAAATGGATTGTGTGGTGGGCGGCTTTGGCGCGGAAGGCTTGTGTGGTCGGCTATAGCGTGGGGCATGCGGGTATAACATAAAATGACATGCATAGATATTACTTTGAAAATCGACATTTCAAGTAGTGTATTTTGGCGCCTTTATCTTTGAATTTTCGTTCGAAATGGGTAACAATACCATGGTGCTCAGCTAGTAGTGGTGAATGGCACAAATCATGGGTGAAAATTAATTCGCTCGTCCATGATAGACTTTTGAGCGTGTTTAATGAGTAGTTGAAAAGATCAGCGTTATC
>DAIQNU010000299.1:0-4608 GCA_036788235.1 Cyclobacteriaceae bacterium | reverse complement strand
TTATTGTGCTTTGAATAGGCCAAACAAACAGATTATTGCCATATTGATTCAAAAAGCATTTAACTTACCAGAGCCTTATTTAAACCAGCCATTTCCCATTAGGTTTACATCAAAGCACAACAAATTTTATAAGCAAATCATTATTTTTCACAAATTATACTAAAATCGCAAAATTACTACCAACATCTGAAAAACTTTAAACGAAATTTATCAATTTGACAAAAAAGACCATAAAATCTGCTATAATTTTTTCGTATAATTGACACCATATCCACTGTTTTACAATCTTTCCTATTGTGCTTTTAAATAATTCATTTTATTTTTTTACATTAAAAGTATGAATTCGCTCAGAATTGTATAATTTTCAACAGCTTTTGAAGTATAATATGTGGTTTTTTTATAATATATATCTCATAATCAATATATTACATTTTTATAGCACAAACATAAACACAAAACATATACTTTAACCACTGAGTAAGATGTTTGGTAAATATTAATTAAAAATCCAATTTCTTATATCTTTGTAAAGTTTTAGTGCACGAACCTATGACGAGTGATGAAAAAAAAGCTTTTCTGTTGCTCAACTCCGTAATTTTTCACTACCACGGGCTTGACGAAGAAGAGCAAATAATATTGGAGGAAACAGCGCAGAAGTATGACGCAGGTGAAGAATTGCGATGGGCGATTGAGTTTATCTCAATAGACTATATCACTGCATTTGAAAGAGCACGAGAGTACCTCAACAAGGTAATAGGCCGGATGGAAAAAGAGAAGCGCCTCAACTATCTGGATATGGTTTGGAGAGCTAATAATAAAAAAGGCTTTATAACCGAAATGGAAGCCACGGCCATGTTAAAGCTCGCCAAAGACTGGGAAATTGAAAACGAACTCATAGAAATGGTTCGGAAATAAGTATTAAATGCATTGTAACAGGTTTCGACCAGCCTTTTACTTGAAAGCCTTAATTTCAATTCTACAAATCTTCTATATTTTTCAGGTATTCATCTGCTTGTTGCACTATTTTTGATAATTCACTTGCCGACATTTTATCCAATAACCTATAGGCCATCCCAATGCGTGGATTTTTTTGCAATAATTGCCTATGCTGATGGTAGAAATTCCAGTAAAGGCTATTAAATGGACAGGCCTTGTCGCCATATCTTATTTTGGGGTCATAATAGCAGTTTTTGCAATAATCACTCATTTTATTGATATAGTTTGCCCCCGACACATAGGGTTTGGTACCTACCAAGCCACCATCTGCATATTGACTCATGCCTCGGGTGTTGGTTATTTCTACCCATTCGATGGCATCAATATAAATGCCCAAATACCATTGATCTAATTCATCTGGATCAATGCCTGAAAGAAGCGCAAAATTGCCGGTTATCATGAGCCTTTGAATGTGATGTGCATAGGCATACTTCAACGATTGGCCAATGCTTTGCGCCATGCAGTGCATTTTAGTTTTGCCTGTCCAGTAAAAACCAGGCAGCATCCTTTGATGATCAAAATAATTCATTTGTGAAAACTGCGGCATCTGTGCCCAATAAACTCCGCGCATGTATTCTCTCCAGCCTGCTATTTGCCGTACAAAACCTTCTACCTGAGCTATATCGATTGTACCTTGGGCATTGTGGTAGGCCAGTATTGCCGCATCTAATACCTCTTTTGGATGCAATAGCTTAACATTCATGGCAAAAGACAATCTGGAATGATATAAAAAAGGCTGATTGGCCAGCATGGCATCTTGATATTTTCCGAAGCTGGGCAACAGATGTTGGCAAAAATCATTAAGCAATTCAAGTGCCTCCGATCGAGTAACTGGCCAAGGAAATTTCTCAGCATCCACTTCACCAATTCCATCTATGTCCGCATTTTCAATGGATTTCCAAATATGACTTAGATCTTTATGAAAAAGCAAAGGTTTGGGCAATTCAGCATCTTGCTTTAAGGTCTTTCGGTTCTCTGTATCGTAATTCCATCTGCCTCCAATAGGTTCATTATGAACCATCAAGAACCCGTGCTTTTGTCTAATGTGCCTGTAATAAGGCTCCATGACATAGTTTTTCTTTCCTTTAAAAAAATCATGCAATGTATGTCTTTGGGTCAAAAAATGCTCGCTTTCTACCATTGTACAATCAATGCCCAATGCATTTGAAATGGCTAAAAATTGTTGGTCAAGCCGGTATTCGTCGGGTTGCTGATACTCAAAAGCTTGTATCTGATGGGCTGAAATGAGTTGTCTGATATTCGCCTCAAATTGTTGCTGATTGGCCGTGTCGTCAATTTTATAGTAAATAAAACGATGACCTTTTTCCTGCATTTCTTCACTAAAATGTCGCATAGCAGCGAAAAAAGCGAGTATTTTTTGATTATGATGCGGAGCATAGCTTGCTTCCGGCATAATTTCCATCATGCAGTACAACATGTCAGGATCAACCCTGGCAAACCACGAATGCTGGTGGTTTAATTGATCCCCCAAAATAAGTCGAAGTGTTTTCACAAGATAATTAACCAGATATTGGCAGTGTCTGTTTTTGTTTCATTAATTGGTGGTATCAGAGCTCCACTATAATTCCCAAAGTTGGTAAAATGCTTCCGAACGAATTTCCCAACAGACGGGGTAAATAAAAGTCTGGATTATCCTGATCTACAATAGCTTGGCCATCTTCATCGCGCATTACATCTATATTGCTTTGCAATGTGGTCTTCCGGTTGTAAATATTCTGAATATCAATAAACACACTTAGGCTCCATTTTTCAAAGTAGTATTTTTTATCTACCCTTAGATCTAATTGATGAAATGCCGTAGCTCTTCCATTATTTATTCGGGTAAAATCTGGTATACCCCGGGCAAACAGATCCCAGTTTTGTCTTCTTACTGTTTCGTTAACATTGAAAGGGGTATAGGGCGATGGCCCTGAGAAAAGCCAGCGTAGGCCGAGCTCCCAGTCTCTATTAAATTTTTTGCCACCCGTGAGGCTTACCAAGTGGCGGTTGTCCCATGATGAAGGCGCAAAATTTCCATCTTTATCCTGAAATTCACTGCGCACCCAGGTATAAGCCAGCAATCCATACATACCTTTAAATAACCTTTGTCGAGCCAAAAACTCAAGTCCGTAGCTTCTACCCTGAGATATAGAGGCAAAAGGGGCATTGCCAATTACGCCAAAATCTGCACCTAGGTTTGCCATTGACACCGAATCGTCGAGGTGAAAAGGGTAATTGTCATAGGTTTTGTAGAAGGCTTCGAGTGTAAATCTGGCATTGCTTGAACTATTGTACTCTAAGCCTGCTACATAGTGCCGGCTTTGTATGTAGGTGACACCATTTTCTTTATTTTCTAACTGCCCGGTATCACTATTGCGATAGCCTAGCAAAATGTACGGTGGCAACTGATAGTATAATCCTGTATTGAAATTAAAAGCCCATTTTGGCGCAAAACTCCATGATGCTGAAAATCTGGGTGAAAATTGATCTGCCAGATTACGCATTTCATCAGAATAGTCGTTGGCATCGGCACGCATACCCAGCGACAAAGTCAGTTTTTCTTTAAATAATGACTTGCTGGCCTGAAGAAACATACCCCACTTATTTATGAAAATTTCTGAGCTGTATTCACGTTGTATTGGGCCATAAATGTTGGCAAAACGGCTAAACTCATCGATATAGAAATGGGCATGTTCATAGCTAATGCCATAATTCACTTTAAAATTAGCGCGGGTTATGCGGTAATCTTCCAGTCGAAATTTGCTTTCTGTTTCTTCCGAAAGGTAATCAATTAATAAATTTTCAGGTTTGCTATCGTCGTTGCCGACAAATTTTGTAGCCGTATTATTGAGCTTATTTCTGCTCATCACCAGGGTATAATTTCCGTTTGTTCTGAAATATTCATATTTAGCGCCAAAGGCATAGTTCCATTGGTCAGATGCTGGCAGCTGATTTAGAATATAATTTACTTCATCTTTCTCTTGCTGTGTAGAAGCTTTATTTGCAGCATCGGTATTCAGGGTAAAATCATCAATAGCTCCCAAACCAAGTAGTGTTACATGGTGCTTGTCATTAAATTTATGCTTGACTTTGCCTTGAAAGTCGTTGTATACCGGCAGAAAGGGAAGCCCCAAAGCCCTAAACAAATACTGCAAATAAGACCTCCGGGCAGAAACGATATAAGTGGTTTTTTCGCCTATAGGTCCTTCTAGTGTCAGTCCAAAATCTGTGGCGCCAACTATTCCGTTCAATGTGGTTTTATCATTACGGCCATCTTTTTGAACAAACTCCAAAACCGAGCTCAGGGCATTGCCTCTGTTGGCAGGAAAGGCTCCTGAATACAAATCGACACGTTGTACAAAATCGACATTGATAAGACCCACCGGGCCACCTGAAGACCCTTGTGTTTGAAAGTGGTTTATATTGGGAACTTCGATACCATCGAGATAAAAGCGGTTTTCATTGGGAGCTCCACCCCGAATGATGATGTCATTTCGAAAACTGGGAATAGAACCTACCCCTGGCAACGACCGAATAACCCTTGAAATGTCGCGATTTCCACCTGGACTTCGTTTTATTTCGTTGGAGCCAAGCGTACGCAGTGAAAGCGGA
>DAIQNU010000298.1:0-4612 GCA_036788235.1 Cyclobacteriaceae bacterium | reverse complement strand
GCTCTGACTAATACCTTGACGAAACAGACTGTTGAAATGATGAAATAGGGCGTTTGGTAGTAATAAAAATTGCGTATTTGTACGAGTAGCATGATGGTTCTTGAAGACACGAACCTTGGCGAAGATAAGTTGAAACAAATACCTCCACTAAATTTAAGCTAGAACCGTTAATTCTTTTCTGAAAAACCCTACTATATAATGGTGTCTTTCAGATACTTGTCGGATGAAGCAGGAAAATCGACCATGTAATGTGCTCCCCTACTCTCCTGTCTTCTTATGGCTGAGCGTACAATCAAATAGGCAGTGGCTGAAAGATTTCTCAACTCAAGAAGCTCACGTGTAATGGCGGACTTTCGATAATAATTTTCAACTTCTTCAAAAATCACCCACAATCTTCTATTGGCTCGATTGAGTTGCTCAGTTGATCTAACTATGCCTACATAATTCCACATAATGCTTCTTATCTCTTTAAGATTGTGTTTAATCAATCGCCATTCATATTCATTTTGAACGCCAGAATCGTCCCAAGGTGGAATAATTACTTGTTGGAAATTTCGAGGCACTTTACCAATTACCTTCATAGCTGCTCTGTGGCTAAAAACCAACCCCTCTAAAAGGCTATTACTTGCCAACCGATTGGCACCATGCACACCGGTATGTGCCACTTCACCACTCGCAAATAGGCATTGCATTGAAGTTTGTCCATTAAGCGAAGTCATAATACCACCACATATATAATGCGCAGCTGGCACCACAGGAATAGGTGATTTTGAAATATCAAGATTTAAATTGTCCAGACAGTACTTATAAATGTTTGGATACCTTTCTTTAGTTTCTTCAGGAGGAAGATGCGTCATATCAAGATACACACATTCTTCTCTTCTCTTTTTCATTTCAGCATCTATACTTCTGGCTACGATATCTCTGGGAGCCAACTCAGCTCGTGCATCATATTTTGGCATAAAACGCTCACCAGCTTCATTAATCAGTTTACCGCCATGCCCTCGTAGCGCTTCTGAAATTAGAAAGGAACGATGTCCGGGATGGTATAATGAAGTTGGATGAAATTGCACAAACTCCATGTTGGCAATTCGCACACCAGCACGATGTGCCATGGCAAGCCCATCGCCAGTTGCTATTTCAGGATTGGTAGAATGCTGGTAAACCTTAGATGCACCACCAGTAGATAGCATTGTATAATTGGCACGAAAAGCCTGCACTTTGCCCAAGGATTCATTGAGCACATAGGCTCCGAAGCATATATTGAAAGCTGCCTGAAGGTTGCCTAATACATGATGTTCAGTAATCAATTCAACAGCCATGTGGTTTTCGAAAACATGGATATTTTGATGGCGCTTAATTTGTTCAATAAGTACTTTTTGTAATTCTGCTCCAGTAAGGTCGTGTGCATGTAAAATTCGATGTTCAGAGTGCCCCCCTTCTTTGGCAAGATCAAATTCTGAGGGATTACCTGTACTGCGACTAAATTTCACCCCCCATTCGAGTAACTCTTGAATTTTAGCTGGCCCTTCATTTACCAAAACCTCAACTGCATCATTATGACATAGCCCTGCACCTGCTATATGGGTATCTTCTATGTGCTTCGAAAAACTATCTTGTGGGGCTATGACAGACGCTACACCACCTTGTGCATAAAAGGTATTACTTTCGACTTTAAGGTCTTTAGTTACAATATTTACTTTGCCATGCTCTGCAACTTTTAGTGCAAAACTCAATCCAGCTATTCCACTACCAATAACCAGAAAATCAGAACTATATAAATGATCCAAAAATGTATTTTTTTGAGTTGTTAAAGTCCAAGTTTTTTAGAAATCTCCAGCATTTTCAAAATGGGCAATTTGGCCTTTTCGATGAGTTCGGACGACATCAGCAACTCAGGTTGCTCGTATAGCATGCTATTGTAGAGTTTTTCCATGGTGTTCAGCTTCATAAATGCACAATCATTGCATCCACAGGTAGCATCAACCGAAGGCGCAGGTATAAAAATCTTATCCGGCTCATTCTTTTTCATTTGATGCAAAATGCCACTCTCAGTAGCTACTATAAATTTTTTGGATGTACTCTTTGAAATATACTTTAGCAATGCCGTGGTCGATCCAACATAATCGGCAGCTATCAAAAGCGGCGCTTCACATTCAGGATGAGCGATGAATTCAGCATCTGGTAATTGCTTTTGCAAATCGAGTACTTTTTCTAATGAGTACAATTCATGCACCATGCAAGCGCCGTCATATAATACCATGCTGCGCCCAGTGACCGAGTTGATGTAGTTGCCTAGATTTTTGTCAGGAGCAAATATGAGCTTTTGATCTACTGGAAAGCTATCGACTATACCTTTGGCATTAGACGAAGTACAAATAACATCAGAAAGGGCTTTGATATCTGCTGTACAATTAATGTAAGAGATCACCTTATGATCGGGATACTGGCTCAAAAATTCCTCAAACTTTTCTTTAGGTGCCGATTCTGCTAATGAACAACCCGCATTTAAATCTGGAATTATTACTTTTTTATTTGGATTGAGAATTTTGGCAGTTTCCGCCATAAAATGCACCCCTAAAAACACAATCATATCAGCTTTTGTACCTGCAGCTGCTTGAGCCAAGGCAAGGCTATCGCCAGTAAAATCTGATATGTCTTGCAGGTCGCCAGTTATATAATAGTGTCCAAGAATTACAGCATTTTTTTCACGCTTTAACTTCTGGATTGCTTCCACAAGGTCAATATTTATGTCTATAGGCATATCTACAAATCCCTTTTCTGCCAATTCATTTATAGTTTCCATATTTCTCTACACGTTTCTATTCTATTAAATTACAATGCATGCAAATCAAATATTCGCATCAGATTTCCATTTTTTAACCTTCACTTTATCCTTTACGATTTCAAGTATATCAACAAATGATTCGATAGCTATGTTATTCAATGTTACGTCGCTTTCTTCTGACTCCACTGTATCAACGGCAATATCAAGCAATTCGCCAATTAATACTTTATTTTCTCCAGAACCCAAATCATTGATCAAGCCATCGATAACATTGAAAACCATACTGCTTACGGATCTTTCCAAGGTGCTGCTTATTACTTTGCCCACAATAGGTATTTGTTCTACAGTACCTATTTGATTGTTTTGACTAATGGCCTCTGATATAAGAGTATCAACATAGTTTTTTACTTCATCTTTGCGATACATATAATTCTGCCTAGTAGCTTTTTGCACTTTGTGACTTATCCATTCCACGATTACATCTTTTCTAGGCATCAATACTTCATCAATAATGCGATCTACAACCGGCCCACCATCTCTTATTTCGGCCTGCACACCAGTTAAAACATTAAGCACTACCCTATCCGACACTTCTTCCACCATTATATCATAATACCTTCTGGCAGTTTGAAACAAGTAGGTTTTGCTGACATCAATTAAGTTGAGCTTTTGAAGACGGTACATAATAGAGAAAACCCTAAAAAGCCTGGCAAAACGTAAAGACCCGATAGGAATACAACCAATAAGATCGTACCAGTGTAAAAAGGGGTAAAAAAACCAACGATGATAAATTTTCTGATAAATAGCTATACCCCAGGAAATGACAAACTCAAGTAGAAATATTGAAATAAAAACAAGATCAATTTCAAAAAAATTGACATGAACCCATTCGTAATAGAGTGAATGGAATTCAGGGGTATATTCCTTCAAGAAATCACTAACTACCAAAAAACTAAATAAATAATCAAATACGAGTAAGCATAAATTAACAATCAGCAGCACCATCATGATCAAGTCGATGCCTACCAATACAGCATTTTTAACGGACAATTGCTTTTTGGTTTTCATAGTACTAAATGAGCGCCAAAGGTAACAAAAAGAAATAAAATCATGGAATGTATGCGCAATTGGATGATGAGTTGCTAGGAACCTTCTTCAAAGTCAAGAATTATGCAGTGCGTAAATAAAATCTCATCATTTGATTCGTCAAATCCAATACAGAGTCCACGAATAATGATCTCATCACCAACAGAATAATCTTTAATTTTATCAGATTTGTTTTTTTCGAGCTGACAATAAATAATTGCAGATTCGCCCCCAATAAGCAAACTACTGGCACCAGACTTTGTGCCAGCCACAGAAACCAAAGTTCCTCTTATATCCAACACTTTGTCACTGAAATTCTCGTTTGCCTCACTTCGATTCTCCACATAAGACTTATAAAGCTCGTCTACATGCATTCTGTCTACCTCATTTATACTTAGTAGATCCAATTCTTCATCATGTTCATTATTTCTTAAAGAAATAAAAAGCAATGAGGCAGTGCCTAAAAAAATTAAGATTATGACTGCTTTATTTTTCACACGGTTAAAATCCACAATATTTCTGTTTTAAAAAAGATTTTATCAATTAACTATTAAATATTTATTTGAGTTCATTTTTTTATGTAATTAAAGATCCTTACTACCCAATTGACTTTTCTCGGATCATTACTGCAAAAAGCAATTTTTCAAGCACAAAAGGATTTTCTGGTAATTGTTATCTAAAGATTTGCCTAAACTCCATTCGTTGAAAAATCGCGCCCATTACCAAAAGCAGTCTAGT
>DAIQNU010000297.1:0-4632 GCA_036788235.1 Cyclobacteriaceae bacterium | reverse complement strand
GCCCTGGACTGGGAAAGTCACGAAAACAAATACGGCATAGGCATTGAAATCAACTTTTGGATGGAAAATGGCATGAACGTAGTAATGAATGGCTCACGCGGCTATCTCGAAAAAGCCGTTGAAAAATATCCGGAACTAAGGGTAATACTGATCTCGGTAAGCGAGCAAGTACTGTGGCACAGGCTCAAAAGCAGGGGGCGTGAAAATGATCAGGAAATAGAAAAGAGAATTGAAAGATCCAGAGAATTCAATGACCTGGCTATAGATGATAACCAGGTGATTCATATAAAAAATGACAGCAGTATAGAAGAAGCAGGAAAAATATTTCTGGATGCCATCAAGTCAGGTGTGATGATTAGCTCTGTTGCAAGCGAATAATACTAAGCCTTTGAGTTCTGATCCAATTGAATTCTTATCTAATCTAAAGAAACAGGTATTCATTTATGCTGGCATTTTATAGCGAAGTATTGCTTTGTGTGATTAATGTACTACTTGTATTTGAATACATTTTGATGAAATAACTTACAAAAAAGCTAAAGCCCAGAAGGGTTGCCCCGATAATGGTAAAAAGTACGGAATTGTTAATGTGCAAGATCAGGGATAAACCAAAAAGTGCGCCTAAAGCAGATCCCATATCCTGAGAACTATTTAGCCGGGTTACAGCACTAAATTGCTGATGTGGCTGGCAAGTTTGAATCCTTAGCAAAGGTACGAGGGTCTGATTGGCCGTTGCCCCCATAAAAATTACGATCAGGCCGGGTATGATTTGATCAAATATGACCAAAATGATTCCGGCCACCAATAAACCCACCATAATTTTATAGGATTTTAACAGCCCCAAGCGATCAATGGGTATACCAAACAATGGGGCAAATATAATACCTATGGCACGCCTGATAGAAATAAACAAAGCTGTACCGAAGAGTATGTTTTCCTGATCTCCTTCAAAATTCATTAATGCCGAGATACCGACTATTAAAATGCCATCTAGAGAAAAATTAGTCATAAAACCCCAGATATCGATTTTGTTTGGCAATTGAAATTGGGTAAGCTTTATATCCTGGGCTACGATCTTGATATCGGGTACCCGATACAACATAGGCAGGCATAACAGTAGCAAAATGGCATAGACCAAAAAAACCATACCTTCGGAAGACCATGCAATAATAAGAGACCCTAGAAAGTAGGAAATGATTTGTATACCACCGCCAATACTTGCCGAGAAGCCAAAAGCGGTGCCCATTTTGGCACATTGTGATACGTATTGCAGTTTTGAAAACCGGATGATTGAAAATGACAATCCCCAAAGCACCCTGGCTATCACCCAAAAAACAAATGGAGGCATAGTAGCAAAACACAAGCTAACAAGCAAGGATATAAAAATACCGCCTACATAAAGCTTTTTTACCCCCAACTTACTGGCGATATAGGCTACCAGTCTATTGGTAATAAAACGTACAAATCTATTCATGGAAAGCAGCACTCCCACCATCATCGGCGTGAAGCCCAGTTCCACTCCATACACAGGTAAAAAGGCATACAAAAATCCATCGCTCATACCTGCAATGGCATTGATGAAGCCAAGCTGAAGAATGTCCTTTATGCTAACTTTATTTTCAAGTTCCACAAGTAAGTACTAAAAGTGCTCTTTATGCAATCAATAAAATACGATGGTAAAGGTTTTGATATTTTGCCTAAAAATCGACAAGTATGAAAACTAAAATTTGAAAAGGCAAACAAGAACTTTCAGTGTTCAAGTAGAGCATTGCTGATTAGGATTCTATGAGGCAGATATTAAATTTTAACTGAGGAAAAAAATAGGTAAGATGGCTATACTTTCGAATAGGTAGGTTATTATAAGTGTTGACGATGTTAGCCACAACTTCTCCCCTTCAAATTGTTTACATTTAACGAAACTTTTGTTTCTTTGTCCCTGTTAAAACTAATAAGCTGAATGATAAAGCGATTTGATACGGTTTTGCTGGAAGATGCTTTGGAATTCCTTCGAAAACAGAACGTCAAACCAAAGAACAAAATCTTACAGAACATTGAACGGGCAAGTCAGAAAACAGACCCTAAACTGTTTAAGAAACTGCAAGGCGAAATCTGGGAGTTTAGAACATTGTATTCGGGATTACAGTACCGCTTATTAGCATTTTGGGACAAAACGGACAAGGGGAACACCTTAGTTTTAGCTACTCATGGCACAATTAAAAAAACCAGTAAAGTAGACCAAAAGGAAATAGACAAAGCAGAACAGATTAGACAACAATATTTTAATGATAAACAGTCATGAAAACGTACACACTTGATGAAGCAAAAGACCAACTAATTGGTAAAATTGGAACTCCTGAGCGTGAGCAGTATGAATTTGAGCTTAAACTTGAGCTTGTCGGTGATATGATTCAGCAAGCAAGGAAACAACGAAACTTGACCCAAGAAGAACTGGGCAAATTAATTGGTGTAAAAAAGGCACAGATTTCCCGACTTGAAAACAATACGGGTAACATTACACTTGAAACAGTTTTGAAGGTATTCAACGCTCTCGGAGCGAAAGTGAACTTTAATATACAAATGATGAATAATCAAATAAACGTGGCTTAAAGAAAAATGTGGCTAACATTCTGAATGAAATCTTGGCTGTTCAGTGGGTTATTGCGGCTGTGGTTCTTTGTAGATAGCCTATCAATCCGCAGGCTTATCTTACTTAGGTAGAATAATTTAGCAAGCCAATCCTGCAGATTGACTCGGTAGTAAACGGAACTTTTGTACTTTTAAATTAGCCACGCTTCATACAGCCAGCGGTATTTTTAAAATTCATAGGTAACAATATGATTTAAGCTATGATCAATTTTATGGATTTCATCTTTAAAAAAAGTCGGGAATGCCTTAAATTGATTTAACTCATTAATTGGTAACCAATGCATAAATTCTTTAATACCCTCGGAATTATAGCTATTGCTATTTAATGTTTGACTCCCTCTAGGTTTCATCAAAAAATAGAAAGCTATTTCATGACACTTATATCCTCCTAAAGTACCCGCACCAATAAAAAAGTTCTCATGAATAAATGCTAATTTTTCAATTTGATAGGTAACTCCAGTTTCCTCAAATACTTCTCTGATTACAGCATCTTCCGCCCTCTCGCCTATATGGACAGCACCACCGATAGAATAGTAATAATCATCTACTTCATTTTTAACAAATAGCACACAATCATTCTCTACAATAATTGCTGCAGCTCTATATCTAAACCAGTCATTATCTATTGTAAATCCACAATCATTTTTCATACCTTATGGTTCCAATTTGTAAGTTTTAAAAAATTATTTGCAATTCAATAGCTCAAGTTTCGAATGCACAGCCATCATGGCTGAATCAAACTTTCCGACCATTGATCATTTTTACGTTCAAATAATCTTCGGATGTGAAATCTGGTGGTTTTGAATTCCATAAATTCTATGCGAATTGGTCTAATAGAATAACCACCCCAATCAAGGGGTCTTTCAATATTTTTATTGGCATACAAGTTTTCCAATTCTTCGAATCGATTATTCAGAACATTCAAATCCCTTATTTCCTTTCCCTGAGCACTAATAATAGATACCAATTGCGCCGTCTTATTCCGCTCAGCAAAATAAGTATCTGCAAGATGACCTGAAATGACATGAGCCTCGCCTTGAATCCTAACTTGTCTGGCACTGGCCGACCACCAAAAAATCAAAGACACTTTATTCGATTGGGCTATTTCAAGGCCTTTGCGCGAGTGCATAGGTCCTGTAACAATAAATGTATTGCTGAGTACTTCTTTTAATGAAACAAATCTTGAATTGGGATATCCATCAAGGCCTAGGGTAGAAAGGCAACAAGCAGAAGGAATGATGTCGCGGCTCTTGCTGAGTTCTTCTTTGTACCAGTCATTAAAAATCACGATTGGATCCATACAAAAGCCCAATTAAAAATGATTGCCTTTAGCTATTAATTGTGCTTCCCTGAGGATCACAACATTTCACCACATTTTCTTTTGTAGACGCTGTTGTAGCGACGACAGTTTCATGGTCTTGATATTTCTTGTCATTTTCATCAACATCCTCATGAAAATAATATATCTCCCACATAATGCTGTCGGGATCTTTTAGCCAAAACTTGTCCTGCAAGGCATAGCAGCACCGTGTTCCAGTCTCTTCCGAATGTAGCTCAAGGCCACGCTGCAACACATTACTTTTCCAATTCTGCAAAATTTCGTGGGTTTCGATCTGCACCCCGTAATGAGCCTGATGTTTTGTAAGTTCATTGCTACTTTGGCTTAAGGATAATACCAGTGCAGGCTGTTGAACCATAAATTTCACATAGTCCTGCTTTACTTTCGTAGGCGCTATACCAAACATATAGCTATAGAAACGAATGGAGCTTTCCAGATTGCTTACCTTGAGCCCAATGTGCATTTTTGGAAAATCAGGTTTCATTTTGTTGGTTATTTAGTGCGAGTGTTAGCAGGACATTTCAGAGATGGATGCATAGTAATCTCAAAAAAATACTTGCTTTTTGTGGATAGCAGAATTGAGGTCTTCCGGATTTTTTGATTAGTAAAACAAATTACTATTAACCTTAAATACCGGAAGGCCATGACCA
>DAIQNU010000296.1:0-4684 GCA_036788235.1 Cyclobacteriaceae bacterium | reverse complement strand
AAAATTTCTTTCGTACATCAACCGACGCTGAAGCTGCTATCATAGCATGTTATCAAAGTTTAAGAATTCCCTATTCAAATAATTTGATTATACCGAATATTGTTCTGGCAGATGAGGGTTTTGCGCTTCGCGGTGGTAATTGGACTCGAACTCAGAACTTTGAAGTAACAGCCACAGATGGACATCTTCAGAATTATTGGGAGGATATGTATAGGGCATTGCACAGAACTAATGATGTAATTGAAAATGTTCCTACGATAAATGATCCTGCTTTCGATGGAGACAAAATAATCGGGGAAGGTCATTTTTTGAGAGGTTTTATATTTTATCACTTAATGATGCGATATGGGGAAATTCCAATGCCCCTCGAAACATCCAAGACTATTGATCAAGTATTGTCAATTGGTAGAAGTACACGAGCGGAAATTTTGCAACAAATAATAGATGACTTGAATGAAGCAGAGATACTATTGCCTCACAATCCATCAGAAAAAAACCGCGCTACCAAAGCTCTTGCAAAAGGATTTATGGCAAAAGTACTTCTCACTCGGAATGAATCAGGTGATAGAGAGCTTGCTTTGGAAAAACTCAATGACATAACTCAAGAGGGAGGGTATAGTCTTGTGTCAACAGAAAACTACCATGATTTATTTGAAAACTTCAAACAGAATACCTCTGAGACCATTTTTGAAATAAGCTATGGGCCGACCATACAAACTGGAGGCTCACACAACTTAGATTGGGAGGCGGTACCATTAGTTAGACCATTGGGAAATGCAATTAGATTAGGGCCTGAAGAAAAATTAGTAAATGCATTTTTAGAAAACCCAAATGATGTAAGGATGGCATCTAATATCTATTATTTTGATAACCCTTCAATTACTACAGAGATTCAATATGCAATTGCAAAATATTTTGCAGGGCCGGTTGATCCAGATATGGCCAACCGTCGTCAGAAAGATACCAATATCATCGTACTTCGATTAGCTGATGTGATTTTATTGCAAGCAGAAATTCTAAATGAATTGAACCAAACTTCGGAAGCAATTCCATTGCTTAATGAAATTCGTCAACGCGCTGGATTAGATGATACAGAAGCAACTTCTCAAGCTGAAGTCAGATTAGCGATTGAAAATGAAAGGTACTTGGAATTGGCTTTTGAAGGTCATAGATATTTCGATTTGGTTCGTACTGGACGAGCTCTTGAAGTAATTGATAATCAAAATGGCAGCAAACCTCCCAGTACTGATAGATTGGTATGGCCTATACCAGCTAGAGATCTAGATTTAAATCCAAATTTGTTACCGCAAAACCCAGGTTGGTAATTAATTTAATAACCAAAGAAGTGGGTCATTCCACTTCTTTGGTTTATTTTCTACAAGTGTTTATACCCTTTATCTTCTAATCTCTTATCTCGATGATTAAGTACCTATTTTCTATAAGTACCCTTTTATTAATAATTACGACTATTTCTTTAGCACAACAGCAGCAGGATTATCAACTGCGTCTTGAGCCTGTTTGGTCGAGAGTAGCCGATGCTTTGGGTGAACCTGGTTCTGTAGAAAGTGCTGAGTTTTCTCCTGATGGCAGGTTTATTGTCAGTGGTACTAAGTTTGACTATTCGGTAGTTATGTGGCGTACCTCAGATGGTGCAGAACTGTGGCGACAGTATGCCAAAGATGAAGTTGAAAGAGTTGGTTGGTCTGCCGATGGAAAATATGTAGCTGCGGGTAGCGAAGATTATCTTGTCACTGTTTATGATGCCAAAACAGGCGCAGTAATCAAAGTGCTAAAACATGACCAAGGAATTGATGGACTCACCTGGTCGCACAATGGTAGTCTGCTGGCTACTGGCGAAGAAGTTGAAAAAAATGCAAGGGATAATAAATCTGCAAAGGTAAGGATATTTAACATGCCTGAAGGAAAGGAAATAAAATCAATGGATTTTGGCAATACGGTCAATGAATTGTTTTTTTCTAAAGATGATCAGTTTCTACTTGCAGTAGGCCATGGCTCGATAAAGATCTATAAAGTTTCAGATTGGTCCTTGGTGCAGACGTTGAAAATGCCCTATCATGTAGTTTTTACCAGTGGAGGTTTTTCACCTGATGCAAAGTATGTTATTGCGGTTGGTTCTTCTGAATATGCTCGTGGCAATGTTTTTTTGTGGGATTGGCAAGAAGGTAAGCTTGTAAAACATTTTAACCATACAGGTAAAAAGATTGAATCAATCGCTTGGCATCCTAATGGAAGATATATTGCCTATTCATGTCATGATCCTTATATTCATATTTACAGAGCTGAAGAAATCATTAAATTTGCTAATGATGCTATACCTATAGCCCATTACGCATCCTTCTAATAATATAACCTAAAAAGTTTTAAAGCGAACAAGTTTTCAGCTCCAATATTGAATGTTGAAACTTGAAAACCATGATTCTATTCGACTTGGCATTCACGCCATTCTATTTTTTAAAATTTTAAACTTCAAACGAACCTGATTTATGGGAAAGTTAGATAGAAGTGTTGGGGAATGGTTGAGTTTGATACTTCCTGTCGGGTTGTTTGTCATTATGGTAATTGTTTCGCCACAATGGGGAATGACGCGTGAAGCTTGGGTAATTCTTGCAGCTACTCTATGGATTGCCACTTGGTGGATTACAGAGGCAGTCCCCATTCCGGCAACTTCACTTTTACCCATTGTGCTTTTCCCGCTTTTTGCAGCTGTGCCGGTGGGTTTGGTTACTTCAGCATATGGTCATCCAACTATATTCTTATTTCTTGGTGGCTTCCTGATTGCATTGGCTATCGAGCGCTGCAATTTGCACAAACGGATTGCACTTTATATAATTTGCCGAATAGGCACAGATAAGCAGCGGATAATATTGGGTTTTATGGTGGCTACTTTTTTGATATCAATTTGGATATCCAATACAGCTGCTGTACTCATGATGCTACCTATAGCTCTGGCCGTGGCTTTAGAATTGGGCGACACTCCCGATCCGAAAATTAAGCATAACTTTGGTTTGCCTTTGTTGCTGGGCATTGCCTATGCAGCCAGTATTGGTGGCATGGGTACACTTATAGGCACACCAACCAATGCCATTTTTTCTGCTATTTCTAAAGATTACCTACACCAAGAAGTGACTTTTGCCAGTTGGATGGTGCTTGCCTTTCCTGTTTCGATGGTAATGCTATTTGTAGCATGGTATTTACTCACAAGCTTATTATTCAAGGTAAAAAAGGGTGCTGCCAAGAACAGTGATGGCATTTACCAGCAGCTTCAACAAATGGGATCGATTAGCAAGGATGAATGGAAAGTTATTGGTGTTTTTGCAGTTACTGCATTTGCATGGATATCGCGTTCCTTTTTACTACAACCATTGATTCCCAATATTGACGATACCATTATCTCAATTTTTGGCGCTTCATTATTATTTGCCATACCATCTTCTCAACAATCGGGCGGCTTACTCGATTGGGAGACGACTAAAAAGTTGCCATGGGGTGTGTTGCTATTATTTGGTGGCGGGCTTGCCCTGACCGAAGGCTTTAAGCACTCAGGGTTGACTACTTATTTTGGGGAGCTATTTGTTGGCTTATCTGAAGTAAATTCACTAACTTTTATCATTAGTATTGTCGGAGTTGTTAATTTTCTTACTGAAGTTACCTCTAATGTGGCCACGGTTAGCATTATGTTGCCTATGCTTATTTCATTGTCAGAAGCAATTGATATGCACCCGCATATTCTTATGATTGGTGCAACACTATCAGCATCTTGTGCTTTTATGTTACCTGTAGCCACCCCACCCAATGCGGTGGTTTTTAGTTCGGGGTATATTCGCATTAGGGATATGGTGCGGGCGGGTTTTCTGCTCAACCTTATTTCAGTGCTTATTATCACCTTATTTGTTTGGTTGGTTTTACCGCTAATCTGGAATATAAAATAGATTTTACATTTAAATGTTAATGATATGTCAGAACACTTAACCCATATAGCCATCTATGACGATACGGTCAGGTTGGTTTTTCATTCAAAAGAGTTTCATGAGGCTTTTAAAACCAGCCTTAAGAATCAGCCTGATGTAGGACTGATGTCAAGTGGAGCTAGAGGCAACCACTTATATGCGGTGCCGTTTTTGGAGCAAGCAAGAGATACATGGAAGCAGCGAAAACCCGGTGATGGTACCGAAGAAAAAATTGCTGCCGCCATTGCCTGGCTTGCGCATAGGGCAATAGACTTGCAGGTGAAAGCCATCCAACTTAAGGATAAGGATATTCTGGATCCCATATTTTCTAAAGATGAAAATGATATTTACCAAGATGCTGTCACTTTCGATAAAGTATATGCACGGGGCAAAAAGAAGTCCTACAGTCCGAATGTGTTTTTGTCTGAGGCCACATTGGCGTATAGTATGAATGCACATCCTGCTGCCGGGTTGGTGTATGTCGATCCTATAGAATCATTAATGCTTTCAATGATACAGCAAAACCTAATGAGCTATCACAAATTTCATGATACTGCTAAGGATCCAGATGCCTGGTTGAATGAATATCCAAACCATTATCAAAAGATTAGTGAAAATTTGAATACCTATATAGAGGCCTTCACAGATCCTAATCCTGCAAAAATGAAGAAATACATTTATGATTTTAATTTCTATAACGAGCAGGATGAATTGAT
>DAIQNU010000295.1:0-4700 GCA_036788235.1 Cyclobacteriaceae bacterium | reverse complement strand
GCTCGATATCCTTAGCCTGACCCTGTTGGCAAAGTTTGGAACTGAAATCTTCAAAAACATCCTTGCTCTCAAACAAGCCCTGCAATTCCATACCTATCAGTTCTTCCCGAGCAAAACCGGAAAAAGTTTCCATAGATGGGCTTACATCTGTAATTTTAAAGTCGTTCGACATTAAGAAGATTGGGTCTATAGACTTTTCGAACAGCGTTCTATATTTCTTTTCGTTTCCGTCTAATTCTGCTATTATTTGTGCATTGTTGAGTGCATATCGGATACTACGCTCGAGAATCTGTGCATTAATTTCATCTTTTACCAAATAATCGGCAGCACCGAGCTGAGTAGCCTGAAAGTCAATCTCCCAATCCCCTTTGCCTGTAAGTAAAATTAAGGGGGCAGTAATATCACATTCTTTTGCCTTTTTGAGTAATTCTATACCTGTATATTTTCCTAAACGATAATCGATAAAGTAAACGTCATGCTTGCATTCAAGTATCTTCTCAAGACTTAAGTCAAAATCAGTTTCACAATCTAGTTCTATTTCATAGTTGTGGATATCGTTTAAATATTCACGTGTAAGAATCAAATCATCTTCATCATCATCTATCAGCAATACTTTTATTTTAGTTCTAGGGATTTTAGATTCCATAGCTTAATTTTTACTTGGGCAATTCAACAATTCCAAACCAATAATTTCGTATTTCACGGGTTACTTTAATCAACTCATCGAAGGTTACAGGTTTTGATACAAAAGAATTAACCCCCAAATCATAACTTTTTATGATGTCTATTTCGGCTTTGGAGGTGGTGAGGATTACAATAGGAATGCGGCGGAGGCCTGGGTCAGACTTTATGTGTCTCAAGGCTTCGCGTCCATCCATTTTTGGCATATTCAAGTCAAGTAATATCAATCCCGGTCGTGGTGCATTGTCGGGATTGTAATTGCCTCTTTGGTATAAATAGTCCAACAATTCTTCTCCATTTTCCACGAATATTAATTGATTGGCTACTCTATTTTCTTCCATTGCCTCACGTGCGAGCATTCTATCGTCAGCGTCGTCATCGGCCATCAATATCGGTATTGTGTTTATTGCTTTCATGTTTTTACACTTTAGGTTAAAAGACAAAGATTACCCATCACATATCAAGTGTTTGTATTGATTCACCACAGTATCATTATCATGTAGCGTCAATAAATTCGGCAACCTCAATCACTGGTGTCTTTTCTATAGGTAGCAGCACAATAAATTCTGCACCTTTACCTTCTTCACCATTGGCAATTATGAATCCATGATGCGCCATTGCTATTTTTCGACATATAGCCAAACCGATGCCTGTACCGCTGTATGCTGTTCTACCGTGTAATCTTTGGAAAATATTAAAAATCCTTTCGGCATGTTTTTCGTCAAATCCGATTCCATTGTCCTTGACCGTAATAGCATACATATTTGTAGTGGTGGATATCGCGTATGTATTCAAAACCTCACTACTTTGCAAAACTTTACTATCAATAGTAATTTCAGTTTTTTTGCCTGACTGATGAAATTTTAATGCGTTGCCTATAATATTGAGGAAGAGTCTATGCAATTGTGCTTTGTCGCCAAGTACCTCAGGCAAAACATCTACATGTACTTTTGCTCCAGTACTTTCTATACGCTCGGCTGTATCATCAAGCACTGATTCCACAATTTTATTTAAAGATATTTTGGCAAACGGGACTTTTTTGCGCGTTATCCTCGAAAACTCCAATAAATCTTCGATGAGTTTTTGCATTCTACCAGCAGCATTTTGCATGCGTTTGATATAATCTAAGCCTGTTTCATCTAGCAGATGGCTATATTTTGAATCAAGTCTATCACCAAAAGCCTGGATTTTTCGTAATGGCTCCTGTAAATCGTGTGAAGCCACGTAGGCGAACTGCTCAAGATCTTCATTGGAGCGTTTAAGTTCCATGGTTTGCATGCGCAGCTGTTCCTCCAACTTTCGCTCTGGTGTAAAGTCCTGAATAGTCCCGAAGTAGCCTGCCAACCTTTTCCATTCGTTAAATATCGGTCTACCTTTTATCTGCAAATATTTTATATTATCATCAACCACAATCCGGAAGTCAACTTGGAAGGGTTTCTTTGCTTTTATATTTTCATTAATAAATTCTTCTGTTTGCTCTTGGTCTTCCTTAAGTATACCATCAAATAAGCTTTTTATTTCGGGCACATATGTTTTAGGGTTTTCACCAAAAACTCTATACATACCTTCAGACCAATACACTTTATCAGAAGTTCGCTCCCATTTCCAGTTGCCCATATCGTTGAGCAATTCTGCCTCTTTTAGCAAAATCTCCTTTTCTTGAATTTTATTGATATGATTTTTGTGTTGGGTTATGTCAGTAAATGTTACAACAAATCCATCCTCATGCTTCACAGCATTAATATCAAACCATGTATCGATTCCTTCACCTACATAGTGTTTTTCAAATGAATGCGTTTGTCCGGTTTCTACAACTTCACGGTATATATCAAATAATCCTTCAGGTTTATGATTTGGCATTTCCTCTAAAAGGCATCTGCCAATAAGATCATTGGCTTTCCTTTTGAGAAAGACTTCACCAGTTTTATTAAGCAAAAAATACCGAAAATCAACTATTTCTCCTTTATCATTTCGGACTGCCGTAAAGGCCGAAATTCCACTTGGTGAGCCATCAAGCACCTTTTGCAATGAGTTTTCTGCAAATGTGCGGTGGCTAACTTCTTTGTTCAATTCCTGGACTTTCGAATGCAATTCCTTCTCAGCTTTTTGTTTGCGTTCGAGCGCATCGGTAATGTTAATAAACAAAAAAGTACAGGCGCCTAATGCTATTAATGAGTACAACAACATACTTAAGGGTGTCAGATTCCGAAAGTCTTGTTCTTTGCTCACCCTCAGCTTCTGAGTTTCCAGTTCGCCGCGTTTAATTTGTACCACTAGAGACTGCAGCCGCTTCATCAGCTCACGTTCATAAGTAAGAAGTTGCGTAGTATGAAAAGCCTTATTCTCTATGGTATCATTCTGTTCTAAGCCTAGAATTTCTTCAATTAGGTTAGCATGCTGATCGACCAAAATGGTAAGAGTATCCATCCGGGCATGTTGTATTGGGTCGTCGGCCACCAAACTATCAAGGGTTGTAAAAGTCTGTTGTACATCTTTTTCAAATTCTGGTTGTGAATCAAGAAAAAGACTGTCTTTTGAAACCTGATACCTTAAACGACTTAAGGTTGAAAGATTTATATATGCTCTTACATTCTGAATATTTGTTACAATTTCATTAGAATGGCGTATGCTTCTTGATTCGTCTATGTAACGTTCTATGTTTCTATAGGTAACATATGAGGTAAATAGAAGTAAAACAATGATACCTGAAAAAACTACCTTAACATATGATGACTTATTCATGCAGAGTCAAACGTTTTAAAGTTTTATACTATATGCTTTCAACTTATTATAAAGTGTTTTTCGGTCAATATTAAGGCTTTTGGCGGTTTTTGTTTTATTATATCCTGTTTTTTCAAGCATATTGATAATTACCTGGCGTTCCACACTTCCCGATGCAGATTTTAGGTTGGTCATTCCTTCCATCGCGGCACTTTCAATGGGCTCATTTACGGTTAATCGTTCTTCATATATAATTTCACGGGGTAGGCAGTCTTTGGTAATTTTATCTTTTTGGCAAAGCAGTACTGCTCTTTTCACCACATTATTGAGTTCACGCAAGTTGCCATGCCAGTAGTAATTTTCAAGAAGTTCAATGGCTTCATTATCAAAATCCTCTACATTTTTATCCAGTTGATAATTAGCATTTCGCAAAAAATGACCGGCAAATAAAATAATATCTTCCTTTCGTTCGCGAATTGGCGAAAGCTCAATTTTAAATTCATTGAGCCTGTGATAAATATCTTCCCGAAACTTACCCTCTCTTACTCCTTTTTTTAAGTCTTCATTGGTTGCTACCAAGATCCTGACATCAATTTCAATATCTTTGGTACCACCAACTCGTCTGATTTTTCTTTCCTGCAATACCCTTAAAAGCTTTACCTGATTTTCATAACTCAGATTTCCGATTTCGTCTAAAAACAAGGTGCCACCATTGGCCAGTTCAAAGCTACCTTGTTTATCAGCGAATGCCCCAGTAAAGGAGCCCTTCATATGACCAAAAAGTTCACTACCAGCAAGCTCTTTTGGTAGCGCTCCGCAGTCAATGGCTACAAATGGTTCATCCTTTCGCTCACTTTGCAGGTGGATTGCTTTGGCAACAAACTCTTTGCCTGTGCCTGTTTCACCAGTAATAATTACTGACATATCGGTCGGAGCAATCAGATCTATATGTTTTTGTACAGTTTTGGACTGTGCACTTACTCCAGCTACATAACCACTCGCTTGTTTGTGGTTGCTGTTTTTTTTATTTCTTGATTTATCTGCACTTTCCTCTTCACTTTCATCGATATAGCCAATGGATTTTTCACTTTTAATAGCCTCTTTGATGGTGAGTAGAATCTCGTCGGGATATAATGGTTTGGTTACATAATCGAACGCACCATACTTTAAGGTTTGCACAGCTGTGCGGACGTCGGAATAGCCCGTGATGATAATAACTTTGGCATCAGGATTTAATACCCGTATTTTCTGAAGCATTTCTACTCCATTGGTATCGGGCAATCTATAATCGCATAATA
>DAIQNU010000294.1:0-4716 GCA_036788235.1 Cyclobacteriaceae bacterium | reverse complement strand
TCTTGTGAACCGTTTAGTCCAAAGTTCATTCTATTTAAATTGGTATTCGGAGCAATACCTGCTTGATCCATGTTGGTGAAACTGAATCTGTAAGTACCTGTTTCTCCTCCACCTTGAACTGCAAAACTGTTAATAGTAGTTCTTCCTGTTTCATAAAATTCCTTTACATTATCAGGGTAAGGTGAATAAGTGTCCTCATGACCATTTGCATTGATAAACGGCTGACCATTCATTCTGGCACCCCAGTTTGCAGTTCTAGAACTGTCAATTTTACCTAATGATCCTTGTCCATATACGTTTTGATAATCTGGATATCTCAATGGATTGTCAAAGCGCATACTTGAGTTGACCGAAACGCTTGTTTTTTGATTTTTCTTTCCTCTTTTGGAAGTAATTACTATGGCACCATTGGCGGCTCTTTGACCATAAAGCGCTGTAGCTGCAGGGCCCTTTAAAACTGTTAATGTCTCAATATCATCTGGATTTAGATCACCAACTCTATTGCCAAAATCCGGTGCAGTAAATCGGTCAACAGAAGCAATATTAGTATTTGAAATCGGAACTCCATCTACTATAATAAGTGGTTGATTATCTCCGGAAATAGAACTAGTTCCTCTAATTACTATCCTTGCGGAAGCTCCAGGACCACTATTCGATGTGATGTCTACACCAGCAATTTTGCCTGCTAAAGCACTTCCTAGATTTGTTTCTCTAGCTGTAAGTAATTCCTCTGAATCCATTTTTTGAGCAGAATACCCAATAGCTTTTTGTTCACGTACAACCCCGACTGCAGTTACGATTACCTCGCCTAGCTGCTTTATATCTGCCGACATCACCATATCTATGGCTGACTGGTTACCGATATTCACCTCTTCGGTGGCCAGACCAATAAATGAAAAAACAAGTATACCGCCAGAGCTTGGTACAGTTATTCTGTACCTGCCATCAATATCGGTAACAGTGCCCGTTGCCGAGCCCTTTAAAATTACGTTAACTCCGGGCACAGGACTATTATCCTGCTCCGAAGTAACGGTTCCAGTTACAGTCCGCTCTTGGGCCCATACCATCGGATTTAGCGCAAATAAGGCAATTGCACCAATCAGTAGAATCCTCTTCATGTGTTAAATTAAGGTTAAGTTAAAAATTAATTAAGGTAAAATATTTTCTAAATACACTTAGCGAATCTTTGTGCACTAAGTCGTCAAATTAAATTGCGGTCACAGTAAAGCATCTTGCTTATGGCCGGTCGTCTATGCACCGTGTTAAAAAATGGCTTGCAGTATCCTTGATACTTACACGCGCTGATGATTTTAAAAAATATTGTTATGTAGGTGATGTAAATTATCCTAAGTATGTTTTAACCATATTTTCTTATTTAGTTCATAATCAAACCTAAAACAAATTAATTTATTTTAAAACAGTATTATGAATTATTTAAAATCTTTGCTAATTAATATATAGGGCACCGTTAGCAAATATTATTTTCCCAATGTGATTTATAAATTTTCCATTAGTTACCCCTATGTTGTTAACAATTTCTTCACAAAGAATAGCAATCATTACATAATAGTCAATAGTCAAACTAAAAAAAGTCAGTATTGCCAATTAAGGCCATATTTATTTACAATATAGAATATTCAACTGCCACCAATTGGCCTAAGATTGTATTTATTCTAATTGTCGAGTAAACATGATGCACACCTGTGTTTAGTTTTGCCGAAATACTTAACGCCTGATTGATTAATATACATTGCCGGTACAGTCATAAAATATCTGGCTAAAATCAATTGACCAGTAATTTCATTCTTTTACTATATTTAATAATCAGAGATGTAAATTTTAGAATACAAATTCGGCGCTGATTATATTTTCGGTCATTGAAAAGTTTAATTTAATCATAACATTTATGCCAAATTCATGCTAACATTCTTCAAAAAATTATATTCATAAATTCAAGCAAAGGAATCTCAGGGAGAAGATTCGTAATTGTAATGGAAATAAGTTCCAGGAATAAACCTTGAAATTCAATCTTTTGATTGTTCTGCGAATCTGTTGGTAGTGGCTTTAATGAATCTTAACGGTACTGTAGGAATTCTACTTTGGATTTAGGTTTATGCAATGCCTACAGATATTGATCGTAGATGCATTGAAAAAAAGTCCATAGTCATTTTGAAATATGGCAATTCAATGTATCCTATTCAATGTATGTTCAGCTTTATGACAATTAATCTTCTGATTGTCAGCGAAAAATCAAAATTACTTTCTGACAAACACTATTATAGTACAATTCATTTAACTTTGTGAAGCATTTAACCAGTTCCAATTCTTTAGTATTTTGTTTTATATGCAGATCGATATTCAATATAAAGAAAATTTTGCTGACAGGCATATTGGCCCCAGGAAGCGTGGCTTTGAAGACATTTTGTATTCAGTGGGTGTAGCAACGCTCGATGAGCTGATCGACCAAACCGTTCCTGCCCAAATCAGGAATAAAAAACCGTTGAATTTGCCTCCGGCCATGACAGAGCAAGAGTTTTTGGCTGCATTTAAAAAAATTACCGATAGCAATAAAGTGAATAAAAACTTTATAGGATTGGGGTATTATGGGACGTTTTTGCCAACGGTGATTCAACGTAATATATTGGAAAATCCAGGTTGGTACACAGCCTACACGCCCTATCAGGCAGAAATAGCCCAGGGAAGACTCGAAGCCTTGATCAATTTTCAAACCTTGGTCAGCGAACTTACTGGAATGGAGATTGCCAATGCCTCATTACTTGACGAAGGTACAGCGGCGGCAGAAGCTTTGTCGATGCTGTATGCCTCCAGAAAAGCCTCCAGAAAATCTGCTAATCGCTTTTTTATAGATGCCGAAGTTTTTCCGCAAACCATATCGGTATTGCAAACAAGATCTCTTCCTCTAGATATTGAATTGGTCATTGGATCTGTCGATGATTTTGATCCTGCTGATACATCATTTTTCGGTTTGCTGCTGCAATACCCCAATGCTTCCGGTCAGGTTATAGACTACAGCTCCATTGTAAAGAATGCACATCAAAATGATGTCTATGTCGCCTTTTGTGCTGATTTACTAAGCCTGACTTTACTTGTGTCTCCGGGTGAAATGGGTGCTGATGTGGTAGTGGGAACTACACAGCGTTTTGGTGTACCCATGGGTTTTGGAGGGCCACATGCAGCTTTTTTTGCCACACACGATGTTTTCAAGCGTCAATTACCCGGCCGCATCATTGGTGTATCGGTAGATAAAAATGGCAAGCCAGCTTACCGTATGGCCTTGCAAACCCGCGAGCAACATATACGCAGAGAAAAAGCCACCTCGAATATATGTACTGCACAAGTTCTGCTGGCTGTAATGGCGGGAATGTATGCAGTATATCATGGCCCGACGGGTCTTAAGAAAATTGCAGGAAAAATTCATGGCCTGGCGGTATTATTCGATGGCATACTGGGTAGATTGGGTTACAATCAAATCAATACATCTTTTTTTGATACACTACGAATCGAAACCGGCAATACAGAACTAACGAATGCCATTAAACTGGCCGCAGAAAAATCTGATATAAACCTGCGATACTTTGAAAATGGAGATATTGGCATAGCATTTGACGAAACACATACCCTGACCGACATAAAAGTGCTAACCAGTATTTTTGCTGCAAGCAAGAACCACGAAACTGTTGATGCAAGTAGACTTATGCAAGAAAACATGGTGAGTTCACTACCAACAAGTCTGCAAAGAAAGTCTTCGTTTTTACTACATCCAGTTTTCAATAGCCACCATGCCGAGCATGAGCTGCTTCGCTACATCAAAAAATTGGAAAATAAGGATCTGTCCCTTACGCACAGCATGATTTCCCTGGGCAGTTGCACTATGAAGCTCAATGCCACTACCGAAATGATTCCCGTTACCTGGCCAAAAATTGGTAACATTCATCCATTTGCACCGGCAGACCAGGTGTCGGGGTACCACAAAATATTTCAAGACCTGGAAGCTTGGCTTAGTGAGATCACGGGTTTTGCTGCCACTTCCCTACAACCCAATTCAGGCGCTCAAGGGGAATTTGCCGGACTTATGGTCATAAGGGCATATTTGCAAGATAAAGGCGAAAGCCATAGAAATATTGCGCTTATACCATCTTCTGCACATGGAACCAATCCGGCCAGTGCCGTAATGGCCGGAATGAAAGTCGTGATTGTAAAGTGCAACGACCAGGGAGATATTGATATTGACGACTTACAGGCAAAAGCAGAACAGCACAGCAACAATCTGGCGGCTTTGATGGTAACTTACCCATCAACCCATGGCGTGTTCGAAACGGGCATTCAAGATATTTGTCAGATTATTCACGAGCATGGTGGTCAAGTGTATATGGATGGCGCCAATATGAATGCACAAGTTGGCCTAACCAGCCCTGGAATAATAGGTGCCGATGTTTGCCACCTCAATTTGCACAAGACATTTTGTATTCCTCATGGCGGCGGTGGTCCAGGTGTTGGGCCAATTTGTGTTGCCGCGCATCTTAAACCTTACCTTTCGGGCAACCCCATGATTAAAACTGGAGGAGAAAAAGCCATTACGGCCATTTCATCAGCACCTTGGGGCAGTGCCAGCATTCTTGCCATATCATACGCTTACATTGCCATGATGGGCAGCGAAGGATTAACCAGAGCCACCAAAATTGCTATTTTAAATGC
>DAIQNU010000293.1:0-4718 GCA_036788235.1 Cyclobacteriaceae bacterium | reverse complement strand
TATCTACAAATTGGATAGCTCCTTGATTATTTTTTAGTCGGTTTGTAGTGATAAATTGTATTTCATGCAAAATATTTGTATGAACATTTATTCTTTTCAATTACTTTGTAAGAGCTCATTTTAACCAGATTACTCCTAAAATTTTATTAATCCTCTTATCCATTCACCTTCCACTGGTGGCTGTCATCGCTAAAAATTTCCTTGCCCCAAATGGGTAAATCCTTTTTGATTTCTTCTACAACTTCTGCACATGCATCTATGGCATTTTTTCGATGTTTAGAAACTGCGATTACAAAAAGACAGATCTCACCAGCCGCCACCAGACCCAGACTATGAAAAATGCGAACTTCTGTCAATTCAAATTTTGTAATGACCTGCTGAACAATTTTATCGGCCACCTCATAGGCCATGGCTTCATAAGTGGTATATTCTATGGCTTTTACTTCACGTCCTTCGATAGCGTCGTTGCGGACTTGTCCGAGGAAAATGCTATGGGCACCCCTCTGGGTCTGCTTACTGTAATCCGCAATGCATCTGGCTATGGCTTCAGGTGCGATCGACCCCTGAATCAGTTTAATTGAATCATTCATTTTTTGCTGTTTTGATACTGGATCCATTGATTGATGCCGCCCTTAAGGTTGTATAATTTGCGTTCCGGATATTTTTGCTGTAGCAATTCAATGGCACGCTGACTACGTACCCCTGATTGGCAAAACACCACCATTTTTTCTAAATCACCGCATTCCTCTATGCGTTCATTCAATTGGCCTAGCGGAATGGACAAATGTTTGAAACCGTCAAGTCGTGGCTTTTCATGTAATTCGCGAACATCCAGCAGCATCAGGTTTTTATCTTCCTTCACCATGGTCTCCAAAGCTTCGGCTGGTATATCGTTCATGGACATGTGCCCGCAAGATAGTGCATAGTCGTAATCTGCCAATTCCTCAAGGTTCTTGGGTGCCGATGGGTAAGCGGAGGCATTGGGCAGAATCTGTAATTCATAGCTTGTGTTGTTGAGCGCATTGTAGGTGAATAAAGTATTGATAAGCGGCTTTCCGATTTTGGTTATAATTTTTATGGCTTCGTTTGCCTGAAAACTGCCAATTATTCCCGGCAATACACCGATTACCCCGGCTTCTACACAATTGGGCATTTCTCCCGGTGCTGGCGGATTCGGAAACAGATCTCTGTAATTGGTGTTGTCGCCATTGGTATCTGCCATATTGAAAACCGCCACTTGCCCTTCGTAGCGATAGATGGCACCATAAATCAAGGGTTTTTGAAGTAGTACACAAGCATCATTGACCAGATACCGGGTTGCAAAATTGTCTGAACCATCAATGATCAGATCATAGGCACCAATCAATTCAGCAGCATTTTTTGTCGACAAGCGATGGTCGAAAGCTTCCACCTTAATCTGTCTATTGAGCGCCATAAGTTTTTTGGCCGCAATGACAGCCTTTGAAAAACCAATATCTGCCTCTGAAAAAAGCACCTGCCGATGCAGGTTGGTTAATTCAACTTTATCAAAATCTATAATGCCCAATGTACCTACTCCCGCTGCAGCCAGATATTGTAGTGCCGGGCAGCCTAATCCACCAGCTCCCACCACCAATATTCGTGCTTGCTGAAGACGATCCTGAGTTTCCAAACCAAAACCCGGAAGTATCATCTGCCTATGATATCGTTGAAAATCTATCATACATCAACCACCGGAAAAGGGCGGTAACAGGGCTATTTCATCATTTTGATACAAATCTACGACTTCAGTAACAATTTTTTTATTGACAGAAATTTGATAGCTCATACCTTGCAAGGCAGGAAAAGCATTTTCCAATGTATTTTTCAGCGAAGCCGTGTTGTCTATAGCTTCTATTTCCCAACTGCTTTTCTCCACGATCTCCGCAATTTTTCCAAAAGCAAGTATTTTCATTGTGTATGTTTTATTTCAAAGTTAATCATTAGGAAAATGCCAATGAGGGTTTGAATGAGCTTCTGCAAACTTACTATTATTATGTCGTAGGCAGAAGTAAAAACTAAATTGGCTTTATTTTGGATTCTTATTTGTATATTTGCAAATATACAGCAAATACCAAAATAAGATGATCATTCAAGAATTTAGCTTCGGAAACTTTAGATCTTTTAAAGACATTCAAACTTTCAACTTATCTGCAGCAAAAATAAAGTCCAAGAATGAAAAAATTGATATTAGTAATGTTTTCAATTACAAAAATCAACCTTTTTTAAAGTCAAAAGCTATTTATGGTGCTAATGCGAGTGGCAAAAGCAATATCATAAAGGCATTTGTTACTTTTATCAAAATCATTAAAAATTCGGTAAAAGATGAAGAAGTTTTGAACTTGGTAGATCCATTTAGACTATCCACCGAAACTGAAAATGAACCAAGTTTTTTTCAATTGATTTTTTGGCACAAAAATGTAAAATATAGGTACGGATTTGAATTAGATGATAAAAATGTTTTTGCTGAATGGTTGTATGCCAAGCCTGGATCTAGAGAATTGCCTTACTTCATTCGTGATAATCAAGAAATTATTGAGATCGATCTAACCAATTTTACAGAAGGAAACAAGTTAATGAGTCTTTTTGACGATGATGCCAAAGAAAATGAAATTTTCCGTAACAACTCACTGTTTTTATCGAGCCTCGCATCTTTTGGTTTTGGCAAATTGTCAAAAGAATTGATAAATGAACTTACATCAATTCATATTATTAACGGTTTGGGTCATGTTGGAATGTACGCATATGCAGGAGAGGCTCTTTCTGATACGACAAAGAAGAAATACATCATTGACTTATTGAAAAAGGGAGATACTGGTATTGATGATATCGACGTTCTTGAACTTTCATCGGATGATTTGTTAGAAAGTGTTGATGAAGAAATAAAGAAAGATTTTGACAGTGAAAAAAGCAAGAAATTATATGTTTCATTAAAGAAAAAATTTAATAAAAATCTTCAAATTCATAATACTGAAACGTTTTCTATTAAAATGCATGAATCAGAAGGCACACAAAAGCTATTTGAATTAAGTCCATTTATTTATGAAGCTCTTAAAGAAAATAGACCTATTATTATTGACGAATTTGATGCCCGGTTTCATCCACTATTAACAAGAAAAATATTGGAAGTATTTAATTCGAATGAGAATTCTACCTCCCAATTTATTTTCACTACCCATGACACCAATTTATTGTCTGGTGATTTATTGAGAAGAGACCAAATTGAATTTGTAGAGAAGGACAAATATGGAGCAAGCCACTTGTATTCTTTGGTTCAATTTAAAGGAATAAGAAATACTGCTTCTTTTGAGAAAGATTATATTCAAGGCAAATATGGTGCAATACCATTTCTAGGTGATTTTAGTAAATCATTAAATACTGATTTAAAATCAAATGCCTAAGAAGACCAAAGCGATAAAGAAAACTGATATAAGTGCAAGGAAGCCTTGGTTAAAAAAATCAATCTCATCAAGTTATGAGATAGAAACCAGGGAACTTAATAAAACGATTTTAATAGTATGTGAAGGTCAAACTGAGAAATTGTATTTTGAATCTTTTCCTGTTTTGACTTTGACAGTTGAAACAATTAATCTGGGCGGACAAAGCAAATTAAAACTCATTGAAGCAACCAAAGATATACTAGAAAATTCAGATAAGAATTATGACGAAATTTGGTGTGTTTTTGATATGGACGTGAGAAAGGGTGAAAAGGAATTTGCTGATTATGATAATGCAATTAATCAAGGACAATCGAAAGGATATAATGTAGCGTATTCGAACGATGCGTTTGAATTATGGTTTTATTTGCATTATCAGTATACAGATCAGAAAAACCATAGATCGTTTTACTTCAAAGCTTTAAGTAAATTTTGGGAATTAAATTATGAAGATGATGGTAAGTCTTACAATTTCTGTAAGTCGATATATCAAAAACTTGATAAAGATCTTAGGGCATCGCAAGATAAAGCCATGGAAAGGGCTGAAATTATATCAAAACCAGATGGACTTGCCTTTTCATCAACAAAACCCTATTACTTTGGTGTATCAACTTGTCAGATTCTTAAACAAGAATGTGAGAAGGTAAATGGATATTCAGATGGTATTGACCCCCGTACTGGCCATTTTGCCCCCCATTATGGTTTCAGTTTTTCAGATGCTGCTGCCAACTCAGATATTGAATTTACATTACAAAAAAGCATTTCTGCATCAAAGCCTGCTTTATCCATGCCTATGATTCTACTTGGAAATTCCGCGGCCAAAGTCATCATTTTCAACTGATTATGAATCAATTTTTCTTTTAATGATGCTTGCAATGTTTTTGGATATATTCCGGGCAGAGGTTGTACCTTTCCTTTGTTTAATGGCACAGTGATTTTTTCGGCTACAGCATTTTCGACCATATAATGCAGGGCTGGCACAGAAATAAATGGCATGTCGCAACTGACAAAAAAATTGAGCGGAAACTTGCTGTCCATTAATCCGGTATACAATCCCCCCATGGGTCCTTTGTCTTTGATCAAATCTTCTATGACCCTTACACCCAATTGCTTATAAGCCTCGTTGTGAGAAATGATGGTGATCTCGTTAAATACTTGCTTTAAACAGGCTATGACATAATACACCATGGGCTCACCGTGTATGAGTTTCAAGCCTTTGTCTTCGCCCATGCGACTGCTGTTGCCGCCGGCCAGAATATAGGC
>DAIQNU010000292.1:0-4735 GCA_036788235.1 Cyclobacteriaceae bacterium | reverse complement strand
CAACAATCGCAAGCCCCCAGCTGCCGTTCCAACAACCATGGCAGGGAAATTATCATTATACAAATACCCAAGACTAAGCCAAGTGCTTTTTCCAAAATTAAATACTTCTTGGCGGTCGGTGGTGGAATTGTAAAAAATGATGGAGTCAGCTATTGCAATTTGATCTGGCATTAAGTTACGAAAATCCCTAAACAGTTTCATTTTGCCTGTAGCATCGGTTGTAAAAAGATCAGGTTCACCATTCGCGTTGAAGTCAGCAAGTGCCGGCGATAAATTGAGTCTTCTAAGGGTAAAATCTCGCTCAATGCCAAGAAACGAACTTGTTTCTAAAGCAAATTGATTACTGCCCTGATTGCGGTAATAATGCAATGAACCGTCACGCTTGCCAACCAGCAAATCCACATCACCATCTTTATCAACATCAACAAAAACAGGATTGTCGTTGAACAAGACCGGAAGATTTACGTCCTGAAACTGATTGGACATAAACATTGCAGAAGTGCTACCAGTATTATTAAAAAATACAGACCGCATTATCCCTTGGGTTAAAGAAAAACCGGTGAATACCAAATCTGGACGTCCATTACGAGAAAGATCTGCTAATGCCATTCTGGGATTTACCAGTTTTAATGCAGAAAGGTTAAGGTAATCATTATTTATCAATGAAAAAGATGCTTTTTGGTTATTGCCTGTATTTTCAAATAAAGCTATACGACCGTAATAAATGTCATCAATTTTATAGCCATTACTCGCCACCAGTAAGTCGAGATCACCATCTTTGTCTATATCTATTAGCAAGGGAATGGCATTTTCGCCCAGATCTATCATATCACCTTGTAGAAAATCAATCTGTTGCAATGAAAAGTCAGGAGCAGTGCCTGTACCTTTGTCTTGGTAATGCCAGATGGAGTTGGAGTAATTCGTTTGATAACTTAGATTGGTTTCAATATTGGGTGCTACGATCAGATCTTTACGGCCATCGACATTTACATCTTCATAATAAGCAGCTGGGAAAGTATTAATTATAGCTGGCTCAGCTTCATTTGGAAAGTCTATGCTAAAGCTTTCCATCTTGGCTTGTTCTGCTGTACCTACATTTTCCAGAAAGTATAATTCGTCGCATTGTTCATGCCCACCAATGAAATCCATTAATCCATTCCCATTGTTATCGATAAGTAAAAGACTTTTTCCTCCCGGATGCATGACCCTACCGAAGTCAATGTCAAAGCAATTTTCAGGCAAAAAAGCATAGATGTTGCAATCACATTCTTCAAAGCCGCCCCAAAAACGATCGGCAAATTCAAACTCAAGATGGTTGGCATTGCCATGGTTTTCCATGGAAAGGTTTTTGTGCCAACGGATAAATCCGCCAATGGCAAAGTTGTAAACTAAAATATCCACGTCACCATCACCATCTACATCGGCAATAGCAGGTACATCCGAGGCATTGGCGATCACATTGATCATGGAATTGGTACCTTGAGACAAGAGCGGATCAGCCACCTTTTGCCAAGTGGCAAGCGAACCTGGAGCGCTTATGTTTTCATATACCACAATACCACGATCTCCATTGCTGAAGATATCCTTTTTGCCATCTGCATTATAATCGACAAATAATACCCAGCCCGCAGGTAGTTTGGGTATTGCGGCGCTTAACTCAGGCTTAAGTTGATAGGTGTCATTTTCAAAAGCAAATACCTGAAATATATCCAGACTTCTTTCGTAGACAATCAACTCTTCCAGACCATTACCATTTATATCGGCTTTACTAAACTGAGGCGCATTAAATCCGCCAGACCATGGTTGCTGATAAACTTCTTGATTGATTTTCTGTACTGCTATATCATTCTCAATAGTAAAAAATACTTGTGCCGGGCAGCTAATTGGTAATCCAATGCAAAAAAACACTATCCAAAATAAAATTTTATGTGTAAACATTGAAGCATATTAATCTTGAAACGAATTAAGCAATTTTTGCTGTGCTTTCTCATCGTATAACTTATTTTTTAACGAATATTGTAAATAAATTATCCTTTATGATCGAAAAACTTTATAAGATTTTTCTCGACTCAAGTGGTATTTCTACCGATACCCGTACCATCAAAAGCGGCGATATTTTTTTTGCCCTCAAAGGACCGAGCTTCAATGCCAATGCTTTTGCTAAAGCCGCACTTGAAAAAGGTGCTCAATTGGCAGTAATTGACGATCCGAAGTTTGAACAGGAAAGTCAGACTCTTCTGGTCGAAGATGCATTGCAGTGTCTTCAGGACTTGGCGCGTCATCATCGTGAGCAATTAAAAATTCCTGTGATTGGCCTTACTGGATCCAATGGCAAAACCACGACAAAGGAGTTGATTCATAAAGTATTGAGCGAAAAATACCATACCCACGCTACCAAGGGAAATTTGAACAATCATATTGGTGTGCCATTAACTTTGCTGGCAATAAAGCCTGAGCATGAAATGGCAATAATAGAAATGGGCGCCAACCATGTAGGTGATATACAGGAGTTATGCAACATAGCACGTCCCAGCCATGGGTTTATTACCAATATTGGCAAAGCACATATCGGCGAGTTTGGAGGCTATGAAGCGATCATCCGGGGCAAAAGTGAATTGTATGATTTTTTAATAAAGACAAATGGAACTGTTTTTATCAATAGTACTCAGCCTGTATTAAAAAATATGGGAAAGCGATTTGCGAATCCTTTGTATTACCCTGAAGCCGGTAGTTACTGTCAGGTTGATTTTGTTGAAGCAACACCCTTTGTAAAGTATATT
This sequence comes from Cyclobacteriaceae bacterium, assembly GCA_036788235.1. Classification (GTDB taxonomy): domain Bacteria; phylum Bacteroidota; class Bacteroidia; order Cytophagales; family Cyclobacteriaceae; genus JAFIEV01. The sequence continues at coordinate 1,955 of DAIQNU010000292.1, read as the reverse complement.
TCTGAAGATCATACAGAAATAGAAACCCAATTAATTGGTAAGTATAATTTTGACAACATAGCTACCGCCTGGTGCGTAGGTAAGTTTTTTGAGGTAGAACCCGCGGCTATTAATCGAGCTATAGCTTCTTATATGCCAGACAATAATCGATCACAAATTATTAAACAAGGTAGCAATACTATTATTCTTGATGCATACAATGCCAACCCTACCTCGATGCTGGCAGCCATAGAAAATCTGAAAAGCATGCCTAAAGGAGAAAAGGGTGTGATACTGGGTGATATGTTTGAGTTAGGATCTGATTCAGAATCGGAACATAGATTAATTGGTGAGGAAGTAAAAAAAGCTGCTTTTGCTTTAAATATATTCTGCGGCAAGGATATGAAATATGCTCACGAGGCTTGTCCTGATTCGCTACATTTTGAGACACGTGATAGTCTTATTGCATATTTACAAAAACAAATTCCTCGGGAATATACTTTACTAATTAAGGGATCGCGTGGCATGGGTCTTGAAAAAGCACTTCAAATATTTGATTAATATATACTATAAATGAAAGCCAGCATAAGTGAAATACTAAGCTTTCTACAGGAGCTTGCAGCCAACAACTCAAGAGAATGGATGGCTGCTAATAAGGAAAGATATAATGATTGCAGGTTGGGTTTTGAGTCGATTGTAGGTACAATACTCGAAGGACTTTCTCCGGTAGAACCAATGCTGGCAGGTCAAAAAGCCAAAGACTGTATGTTCAGGCAGCATAGAGATGTGCGATTCAGTGCAAATAAATCACCTTATAAAACAAATATGTCAGCTGTTTTTTCTAAAGGCGGAAAGAAATCAGCCTATGCACTTTGGTATTTTCATTTAGAACCGGGCAATGCATCTATGCTTGCTGGAGGTATTTATATGCCTGAGGCTGATATTCTCAAAAAAGTACGACAAGAAATTGACTATAATGCCGGAGAATTTGAGAATATACTTACCCATTCTGATTTTGTGAAATACTTTGGTGAAATGGGTGGAGAGAAACTCAAGCGAGCTCCCAAAGGATACGATGTAGAGGATTCAAACATAGAATGGTTAAAACACAAAAGTTTTTTGGCTACGCATATGGTTAAAGACGGTGATTTAGTAAAAAAAGAATTTCTAACAACAGCTTTACAAGTATTTATTGCTATGAAACCATTTAATGATTTTCTTAACCGGGCATTTGACGGATAAATTTCATGAAAAACAATAATTCTATTTTTTTAAACAATATTATCCTACTTTGATATTTAAATAGTTTCGATTAATTACAAAATGCGTTAAAAAAAGGTATTTTTACACGCAATATTGGTAGTTAAAAATATGCTAAATTGCTGACTTTGAGGGATAGTATGTCGTTGATGAAAACCAGCCCAACAAAAATGAAATTTTTTATGAAGGCAAGTTTAGTTTGGATTGGGCTAATATTTATCGGTTTTTTTAATGCCCAAGCACAAGGTATTTGGGATGATAAGGCAAGCCTTGATAAGCTCCACACTGCCATTGATCATATCTACAATCTTGATTTTCCGCCTGCAGAAGCCATTATCCGCGAATTGGAGCCAAAATTAGGAGGTCATCCCAGCTTAACTTTGCTCAAGGCTTTCCGAATATTATGGAAATATAAGCCCCTTAAAGAAGGCACTGAAAAATATGATGAATTTGTTGGCTATCTTCAAATGGTACTCGAACATTCCAGCACCGCACTTTCCAAAGATAAGAACAATATAGAGGCTATATTTTTCAAGATGTCGGCGCATGGATATTTGGCTCAATTATATGTTGACAATGGCCTGAAAATGAAAGCTTTGACAGAAGCTAAAAATGCATATAGCTATATGAATGCTGGATTTGAATATAAGGATATCATCACAGAATTTTTATTTCCTTGTGGGATTTATAATTATTACAGAGAAAAGTATCCGGAA
>DAIQNU010000291.1:0-4746 GCA_036788235.1 Cyclobacteriaceae bacterium | reverse complement strand
ATTAATAAATAAATAATATATATATTTTAAAGAATATAGAGATTTGATTTCTGGCAAATAATTATCATTTAATGCTAATTAAGGGCACTAATAATATTTATTCACAATTTTTAATCAAAATATATCTAATCTATAAATTGCATTTATTTAATATTGCCATTTTTCGTATTGTTTTATTTATTAATCATATCTACATTTAAGCCTGAAATAAATGTGGTTAATCACATTTTATTTTTTAAACTATAAATTATAAAAAGGTAGGTAGTATTTGTTTAGAAAATCATCTGTAGGGAGAAGCTCTTAGGACAAGTAACGTAATAAAATCCGTGTCGTTTATTGATGACAAAATCATTAATAAATGTATTTTTTACTCGTTTATGATTTTTTGTGTGATCATTTTTGGCATGTTATAATTATTGAATAAGTAATTAGGTCATAGCAATTTATAACCCATTGATTATCACCACCATATAATCCCTGCCGATAGGTTAAAATTCCTTTTTTAAATTTTTAATAATTCAAATCAGCATGAAAAAGCGCGAAAACACACAATTGCAACAGCCAAAAAATGTCCGTGAGCCAATTGCCATTATTGGTATGGGCTGTCGGTTTCCCGGTGAAATTAATGATCCGGGTGCTTTTTGGGATTTCTTGAAATCTGGTGGAGATGCTATCTCCGAGGTACCGGCTGATAGATGGAACATTGAATCGTTTTACGATCCAAATCCGTCTAAAGCCGGTAAAATCAAATCTTATAAAGGAGGTTTTCTTAAAGATATTGACAAGTTTGACGCTGGTTTTTTTGGAATTTTTCCAAATGAAGCCCAGCGCATCGACCCGCAGCAGCGCCATTTACTTGAAGTTGCTTATGAAGCTTTTCAGGATGCCGGAATAACCCTTGACACACTTTCAGGTTCAAAGACAGGTGTTTACATGGGTGTTTTTATGAATGACTACTGGGATATCCAGGCTTCGACACAACAACGCGATCAGATCAGCCCACATGTGCCCATGGGTGTATCACTTACAGCCATAGCCAATAGGCTTTCTTATGTTTATAATCTCAAAGGGCCCAGCATGACCCTTGATACCGCATGTTCTTCATCTCTCGTATGTGTTCATTTGGCTTGTCAAGGCATTTGGAACAATGAAACCGAACTGGCGCTGGCAGGAGGGGTCAACCTTATTATCAGACCAGAGTCATCCATTATGATGTCGAAAGGCAATTTTTTGTCTCCCGATGGTTATTGTAAATCATTTGACAGCCGAGCCAATGGCTATGTACGTAGCGAAGGTAGTGGTGTGATTGTATTGAAACCGCTTTCAAAAGCTTTAGAAGATGGCGACCAGATTTATGCGCTGATTCGAGGATCTGCGGTCAATCAAGATGGACATACCGAAGAGGGTTTTACTGTACCAAGTTATACTGCCCAGGTAGATATGCTCAAAACCGCTTATGAAGCAGCCGGTGTATCACCTTCTGAAGTTAGCTATGTGGAAGCGCATGGTACTGGCACTCCTGTTGGTGACCCTATAGAAACCAGGGCATTTGGCGAAGTAATCGGCAAGGAGCGCCAGATTGAAAATGCTTGTGTTATCGGTTCGGTAAAAAGCAATATAGGCCACCTTGAAGCCGCTGCTGGCATTGCCGGCATTATCAAGCTTGCTTTGGTGCTAAAAAACCGTCAGATACCTTCCAACCTGCACTTTCTAAATCCAAACCCCAATATTCCTTTTGATGAATATAAATTGAGGGTGCCAACCAAATTAGAAAACATTGATAAAAAGGAGGCGATTTTTGGTGGTGTCAATTCATTTGGCGCTGGCGGAACCAACGCCCACGTGGTACTGGAAGAATATATTCCTGCAGAAGTGGTGCATGCCATGCCTGCAGAAACAGAAGATGTTGAAACATTGATTCTCTCTGCCAAATCAGGAGATGCGCTTAAAGCCACTGCTTCGACGTATCGTCAGTTTTTGGCCGAAACTACTGCCAGTCTTAAGGATATTTGTTTCTCTACCCTGGAAAAAAGAACAGCTTTTGAATATAAACTGGCGGTTTGCGGCAAGAGCAAGGAAGAAATAATGAATGCCCTTGATGCCTTTGTAATCGATGAAACCCGTCCGAATATGACTTCAGCAAAGTCTGAAAGAAACAGCCGGACAAAAATCGGTTTTGTGTTTTCAGGTCAGGGACCTCAGTGGTATGCTATGGGGCAGCAACTTATTAAGACTTCGCCTGTATTCAGAGATACCATTTTGCAAATAGAAGGGCATTTTAAAGAAATAGCTGACTGGTCGCTGCTGGAAGAAATGAATAAAGATGAGCAGTCGTCAAGAGTAAGCGATACCCGCATAGCTCAACCGGCTATAATGGCCATACAGGTGGCACTTACTGCACTTTGGAAATCCTGGGGTATAGTTCCACAAGGCTGCGTAGGTCACTCAATAGGTGAAGTTGCTGCGGCCTATGCTTCCGGAGCGCTTACACTCGAGCAAGCCGTTGAGGTAATATTCCATAGAAGTCGTGGACAAAACAAAGCCACTGACAAAGGAAAAATGCTGGCCGTCGGTTTGCCTTTGACAGCAGCCAGGGCTGAAATACTGGGACTGGAAGAAAAAATATCCATTGCAGCGATCAACGGGCCAAATATGGTGGCGCTTTCCGGTGATGCAGATGCACTTGAAATTGTAGCTGAAAGACTGAATAGCCGCGATATATTTCATAGATACCTCAAAGTGAATGTGCCATTTCACAGCCATCACATGGACGAACTCAAAGAGGATTTAATTTCTTCGCTCATTCACCTGAAACCGAAAAAGGCTGAAATACCTTTATACTCAACGGTTACCGGCAAGCAGGAGAGTGGAGAACACCTGCTGAGTGAATATTGGTTTCAGAATGTGCGCGAACCTGTATATTTTACCGATGCCATACAATCCATGATCGATGACGGATTTGACACTTTTATAGAAGTGGCACCACACCCGATTTTATCTACGGGTGTAAACGAAATGTTTGAAGTAAACAAAATCGGCAATGGTCTTATCATTCCTTCTCTGCGCCGTGGTGATAATGAAGCCATTACCATGCGTCAATCTTTGGGCATGCTTTGGGTCAATGGTTATGAACTTTCAGCTAAAGATCTTTTTGCCAATGGTGCACAATTTGTGAAACTTCCTAAATACCCATGGCAATCGCAGTCTTACTGGTTCGAAACCAGAGAGCACAAAGAAAATCGTCTGGGCAAGGCGGGTCATCCATTTTTATTAAGCAATAAAAAAAGTGCTGCCAACAATGCCGTTGATTTGTGGGATGTTAACCTCAATCCGGCCATACATTTGTTTCTCGAAGACCATAAGGTTGATGGAGCCATAGTTTTTCCGGGAACTGGGCATTTGGAAATGGCTCAGGCAGTGGGCAATGAAATCGCTCCCGAACATTTTTCTCACCTTGAAGATGTTCAATTTGAAGCCGCTTTGTTTTTACCTGAAGAGGGCGAATCTCCAGAAATAAGACTGGAAATTGGTAGCGATGAAGGTGATTACTCCATTTGCAGTCGGTCAAAAGATAGCGAATCTGAAGCCTGGTCATATCACTCAAAAGGCAGGATAAGCACCATGCCTACTTCTTTCATTTCTAAAAAGATAGATCTAAAGGCAGTTAGAGACCGAGCTACAGAGACCGTATCAATACCTGATTTTTACCTCGAACTCAAAGAAGGCGGGCTCAATTATGGCGAATCATTCCGTTGTGTACAGAAGATATGGACCAACGAGAGTGAAGTACTTGGCACAATCAAGCTCCCAAATACATTGGAAGCCGAATCACAAAGATTCCTGTTTCATCCTGCATTACTTGACGCATGCCTTCATACACTTTTTGCCGCACGCAAGAGCGACAATGAAGAGAAAAAAGGTATTTATCTGCCTGTGAAAATCAATAAATTCAAGATTCATGGCAAGCCCGGGCTCAATGTCTGGACATACATTGAAGTGCTTGAAGCAAGCGATGATTTCCTTAAAGGCAATTACTGGATCTACGATGAAAATGAAAATCTGGTAGCAGAAATTCAGGGATTGGAGTGCAAGTACATAGAAGGCTCACGCGGTGAACAAAAAAACGATCTATATAAAGGAATGTACGCCTACCAGTGGTCGGAACTTGCCATGGAGCAAGCACCACAGGAAGAAATGGTCAAAAATGAGCTTTGTGTAATTTTTGCAGATGATGCCGGCCATTATACAAACTTGATTCCGCTGATTGAAAAGAGAGGCCTTGAAGTCTTTTTGGTAAAGAAAGGCAAAGAATTCAGCAATGGTATACCCGGTGAATTAAAAGCGAATCCTTTGTATATGGATGAAATTGAAGAAGTACTCAAGCGCATTGAAAGCTATGGGCAGCAAGCTTCAAAAATAGTTTACTTATGGGGACTTGATACCGGGTCAGGCCATGACATTTCTGCCGAAATGTTACAAAGCACCCAAAAGTCGCTGACCATATCATTGCTGAATACATTGAAAGCCATCGGTGGTCTGGATTATGAACCGTCCGTATTTTTAATTTCGGGCGGATTGGAGCAGGTACTTGAAAATGACAGGGATGTCAATGTACATCAGGCTGCCATTTATGGTTTTGGCCGGGTTATGATCAACGAATTCCCCTTTGTACCCATGAAGATGATCGACATGAGCAATGACAGCTCTTTGGCCGAATGGAACAAACTTGTTGAAATCATTGCTTTG
>DAIQNU010000290.1:0-4776 GCA_036788235.1 Cyclobacteriaceae bacterium | reverse complement strand
TTGGCCGTTGGCACAACCACGGCACAGGATCTTAACGGGGGTTCAAACAACAAATGATTGAACCTATCATCTGTATTTAAAACCCTTTTTAATTTGAAGTACTGCTTAAAATATTTTGGACACTACCCAGATAATTCCAGTTAAAAGTAGCAAAATTGACCACATCCCAATCTCACCTTTTACTATAGTCGAGATTCCAGCAATTAACTTTTTGTATGCATACATATCAATAGTTTTTAAATATATGAGTAGGATTTTACTGTAGCTATATCGAACTGGGTATAAAAATCACCTTTCACCTATTTCAAGCTTTTTGTAGATCTTCTTGACTTCTGCCAAAGACAAAGTGGAAATTTCTATGACTTCATCAATAGACATGCCTCTTTTAAGTAACGTTTTGGCTATCTCCAGGTTACTTTTTTTCTTTCTTGCTGGGCTCCTTGTTGAAACCCACACTTTATTCACCCCAATAGTCCTTCACTGGTGCAAGCGTCCGCTTGTACCCAAAATAAGTAGCGTCCCGCTACACCTTAGCACACAACATCAAATTAATTACATTGTTTTGAGATTATGCTTGAATACGTTCTGGTCGTTTGGGGAATTTCCTGAAAAAACTCCTGATTTTCATTTTTAACACACCAAAAAAAGCTTCATTGAAAATCCTTGTCGACATTTTAGATTCGCCGCGGGTGCGGTCAGTGAAAATAATGGGCACTTCTTTCAGCACAAAACCATGCTTCCATGTCAGAAATTTCATTTCTATTTGAAAAGCATAGCCTACAAATCTTATCCTATCCAAATCTATGATTCTTAGCACTTCACTTCGGTAGCATTTAAAGCCTGCCGTAGCATCATGAACTGGCATTCCAGTTATAAAGCTGACGTACTTACTGGCAAAGAACGACATCAACACGCGCATCATGGGCCAGTTTACCACATTTACACCGGTGGCATACCTCGATCCGATGGCTAGGTCTGCACCTTCTGATTTGCAAGCAGCATATAGGCGCACCAAATCTGCCGGATTGTGTGAAAAATCTGCATCCATTTCAAAAATGAAATCATAATTTTTATCCAGCGCATACTTAAATCCCGCTATGTAGGCAGTGCCCAGACCAGATTTTTCAGTACGATTTAACATAAATAACGCATCACTATATTTTAGTTGCAACTTTTTGACTACCTCGGCTGTACCGTCGGGAGAGTTGTCATCCACTACTAGTACATGAAAACCAGCGTTTAAAGCAAAAACTGAATCAATAATAGCCTCAATATTTGCCAATTCATTGTAGGTCGGAATTATTACAAGTGCGTCACTCACAAACAAAAACTTAAAGATTATTCATATTCAAAATGCAAATAAAGTAAAATAGTTCTTATAGATTTGGATTTTTATGGGAATGGTTCTGAAACATAAATGTATTTTTCTTGATCGCGATGGCATCTTGAATAAAGAAAGAGGCGATTATACCTGGAAAGTTGAAGATTTTTTTATTGAAGATCATGTATCAGAGGCACTTCAATTATTTAAAAATTCAGGATACTTACTCATTGTCGTTACCAATCAAGCAGGCATTTCTAAAGGATTATATACCAGAGCTATGATGCATGATTGCCACCAAAAGCTCCAAAACGATACCGGAAATTTAATTGATGATTTCATGTATTGTCCATGGCATCCTACTATCAGCAAATCGTTGGCTAGAAAACCTAATACCATTATGTTTGAGCGTGCTATAGCACTTTATAACATCAATACAGAAATCTCCTGGATGATTGGGGATCGAGATACAGACATGCTAGCCGGTAAATCAATGGGATTAAAAACCGTACTTATTTCAGGATCAATAGACGTTGACGCTTCAAATGCTGACTTCGTGACCAATAATCTTCTTAATGCCGCTGAATATATATTAAATGCGACTCTGAAAATATAAACTAAACCGGCACTTGCATCCATTTTTGGTTCTTATTTTTCAGCCAGTGCAAACGCATAAGTGCCTCCAAATAGTAGTAGTCTGCATAAATCAATGGCGTGTCAACTTCACTATTACCCGGCTTGCTACCCGTGCTACTTAACAAAAACGCATCAATTTTTTCCGAAGCCCTGTATGGTGGTTTTGATAAACTCTTAAGCATATCTATGGCCTCTTTATGATATTTTTTATCCTTAGTATATAGCGATAGTTCTATTAAAGCAGAGGCAACTATGGCAGCAGATGAGGCATCTCTAGGCTCGTCCTTTGTCGATGGCAATTTCATATCCCAATACGGAATTTTGTCTTTTGGTAATTTTTTTAAGTAGCAATGAGAAATTTTCTCTGCAAAATCAAGAAAAACTTTATCACCTGTATATCGATAGGTCATAACATAGCCATATATCGCCCATGCTTGCCCTCTGGCCCACATTGAATGATCATTATATCCCTGATCAGTTACCCGCTGAAGTACTTTGCCAGTAATACTATCATATACAACTACATGAAACGCGGTAAAATCATCCTGAAATTGATGCTCCATTGTTTTGTATGCGTGCGAATAGGCCATATCGTACAACTTGGTATTTTGCGTTTTGGAGGCTACCCAAAAGAGCATTTCGATGTTCATCATGTTGTCTATGATAGTGTTGTGCGGCCATTGACGCTTTTTTGACATCCAGGGCCATGAAAGAACCGTACCAACATTGGGGTTGTAAAGCACCGCCAGGCTATCGGCAGTTTCGGTTATTACTTCTTTATACCACTCATCACCTGTTTGTTTGTACCCTTGAACCAAGGGATTGTAAACCATAAACCCGAAATCATGTGTTTTCCAATCAAAATGCCGTATAGCTCCTAAAGGCTCATTGTATTTTTCGGCATACAATTTCCATTCAGGTTCTGAAGTCAATTCATACATCAGCCATAGCATGCTAGGAAAAAATCCGCTTGTCCACGAACCTGAAGATGATGTGTTCCAGGTGGAATCTCCATTTTTTATACTTCGTGGAAATCTTCCCTCCTCACTCACACTGGCGGCATATCGTTGCATTTTTTCTTTACAATACTGCAAATGTTCCACTTCATCAAAATCCTCTTTGCCAGGATTAAAAAGGATAGCCGCAATTGCCAATAATGACAAAATAAGCAAGGGCAAAGTATACTTCATAAATATTCCCAATTTTCTAAAATTCCAACTCAATCAATTAATTAATCGCAAACGCAAACATTTACTATACGGCATTCTGAATATTTCCCAATTATTCACTCGACCCAGCGCTTAATGCTATTATTCGACCTCAAAGAACTACAAATTGATTAAATTTGTAGTTTCCAAAGCTTTTCAAGGCTTGTTCATTATGGTTTTTTTAAGGAAAAACATTAAACTATTGGCTCCGGCAGGAGATTTTGAAATGCTTATGGCAGCTATTCAAGGTGGCGCTGATGCAATTTACTTTGGTGTAGGTAAACTTAACATGCGTGCCGGCTCTGCAAAAAACTTCAGTGAAGACGATTTGCATGAAATCGTTAGTCGTTGTGAAAAGCATAAAATGCATTGTTACCTTACCCTTAATACCATTGTTTATGATCAGGATTTAGATGCCTGTCTACAATTGATTCGCAAAGCCCGGCAAGCAGGCATTCATGCTGTAATTGCCTCAGATCCGGCCATATTTCAATTAGCCATCCAAGAAAAAATGCCAGTGCATATTTCGACCCAAGCCAATATAAGTAATATAAAAAGCATTGAGTTTTATAGTCAGTTTGCCGATGTAATGGTGCTTGCTCGAGAGCTGAGTTTGGAGCAAATAAAAAATATAACTGAAACTATAGCAGAAAAAAATATTTGTGGGCCTTCTGGTAGTTTGATCAAGATTGAAGTATTTATACATGGAGCATTATGTATGGCGATTTCTGGAAAATGCTATCTGAGCCTTCATCAGGCCAATATTTCTGCAAATAAAGGTAAGTGCAGACAGATTTGTAGACGAGGTTATTTAGTAACCGAAAAGGAAAGTGGCCAGCAACTTGAAATCGACAATGAATATATCATGTCACCTAAAGATTTGTCTACCATCGGCTTTTTAGATCAAATAGTATCGACAGGTGTGGGTGTATTGAAAATAGAAGGCCGTGGTCGATCGCCTGAATATGTAAAAACAGTTACTCAATGCTACAATGAAGCACTAAATGCATTGTCTAACGGAAATTACAAGCCTGAATCTATTGAACAATGGAGCTTAAAGCTTAAAGAAGTATTTAACAGAGGCTTTTGGGATGGTTATTATCTTGGTAAGAAACCGGGTGAATGGAGTTCTAAATATGGATCGAATGCTACTACAAGAAAAGTGTATATCGGCAAAAGCTCAAATTACTTCAAAGCTTTGGGCGTTGGGGAGTTTCAAATTGAAAGCCAACAACTCAATGTCGGTGACCGCGTTATTGTTACAGGACCCACCACTGGCGTTTTAGAATTTGAAGTGCTCGAAATACGCGTAGACCTTCAATCGACCAACACAACCAGTAAAGGTGAGCTTTGCTCTATACCTGTCCCCGAAAAGATAAGAAGATCCGACAAACTATATAAAATTGAACAACTCTATGAACATCAAACAATTATTTGAAGATAATGCGTGGAATGACACTTGGTACACTATAATTGTTATCCTCTCAATTATTGCACTGGGATACATTACGTATCGATTGATATTTTTATTTGTCAGAAAAATCATCATTAAGATCTATCCGCCTGCAAAGGAAATTGTACATACACTCAAAGTTCCAATGGCATTGCTGT
>DAIQNU010000289.1:0-4822 GCA_036788235.1 Cyclobacteriaceae bacterium | reverse complement strand
CCATCATATCTTCCGGCATGCTTATGCCAATAATCATTTACACCAATTAAAATACTAAGTACATCTGGTTGAATGTGCAGACAGTCCTGCTCCCACCTTTCGGCAAGTTGGTATACTTTATTACCACTTATACCCTTATTGTAAATTTTGAGTCCTTTTGACGGATTTTTTTGCAATAGCTGTGCAGCTGCCAAAAAAGCATAACCACTTCCAAGGGCATTGGCATTATTGAATCCCGTTTCGTCTTTTTTTCTTCCGGCATCGGTTATTGAGTCGCCTTGAAACAATATGGTAGCATCAGGTGCCATTTTAGCCTTATACCCTTCTTGAGGCAAATAGGCTGCTTCAACAATTTCCGACATGCTAATGCCTATGGCACTACCAATCAAAGCTTTCTTTATAAACCCTCGTCTTGGGTTTTCGGTCATGTCTTTCATACTTTACTTACTAATTTATCAATTGGCAATTAATGCAATAGCCTTGATGAAAGCAAATCCTTATTTCCAAGGGAGAAATTAAAGAAGAAGCTTCTTTATATAAATAGAGTCTTCTAGCCTTCAATTAGCTTGTGGTTCTCAAAACCCACTGTGGGCAGTTAGTCTGTCCAAAAACAAACCAATTTGAACTAATAAATTTTACAAAATTACTCTGAAAACTATTTTCTCAAAAATAAGGGAAGTATGAAGTTTTTCAACCAATGAAAAAGCCAAACTTAGTTTGGCTTTAGCTATAAAGTAATTTTAATTCCCCACCCAATATCCTATCGAATGAGCTATTTGGTGATAATAGTAAACTCAACTCGTCGATTGATGGCTCGACCATCTGCTGTGCTGTTGTCGGCTATTGGTTTTTCCAATCCATAACCTTTATAGGTTATGGCTTCTGCCGGAATTCCCTTTTTAAGAATATATTCCGCAACAGACTTGGATCTTCTTAAAGATAGATCTTTATTGAAAACAGCACTACCTATGTTGTCGGTATGACCACCAATTTCAATTTTTATACTTGGGTTTTCACTCAAAAATTTGACTACTCGATCAAGTTCTTCATTGGATGCGGCCTGCAAAGTTGCCTTGCCCGACTCAAAAAAGATATTGTTAAGCCTTACCTGTTGACCAACTTCTATTGGCACCAAATACAAATCTTTCAACACTCTTACACGCTCCGTTTCATTTTTTAAGTCCACTTCTTCAAAAATCGGGTAATACCCTGGCACTTTGGCATTTACCAGATAACGGGTTCCCAGACTAATATCTGCATTGTAGTTTCCTGTAAGGGTATCAATGCTGGCACCTGCAAGATCCTGACCATTAACCTGGATAGTTGCGCCAAGCATTTGCATCGGTTTTTCATTGGTTTTCTGATCTATTATTTTACCAGTAAGAACCGCCACTTTTGGAAGATCTAAATATATTGTATGCTCTACTTCTTCATGTTCAAGCATGCTTTTCAAATCAATTGTACTCATTTCAGGAACAAATCCCTTGGCTTCAGCCCATACCTTAAAGTCATAACCCAAAGAAAGTGTAGTGGTAAAAGTACCATCACGAGGGTCAATCAAAACACCAGTTGCCTCCATACCATCTATAATAAGCCGTGGTTCAGTGGCTCCTGAGGGTGGCATCCCGGTAGAGCGCACTAGTACCCTACCTTTGATGGTAGCAAAGTCAAATGCATTGCCTGTGAAATCCTTTTCTACTTTTTCGTATTCAATGGTGTTGCGAGCATCTATTTTCAGTGAATCAATATCGTATTTACTGATTACAGGCTTGATATTATATAATTGTCCAAAAGGCAATTCAAGCCTGAAAACTCCAGTCTCTTTATCTAGCTCTTTAACTTCAGTTTTAAAACCATTAACCAAAAGTGTAAAAGGACGTCCGGCAGATATAACAGACTTTGTTTTTGCATCTACGATTCGCGCAAAAAGCTCAACATAAGGGCGCTCTTCAAAGAGTTTTACCTGATATATATCCGATTCGTAGCTAAAGGATTCTGTGCGGGCAAACCAAGCCATACTTCCAGTAACATTGGTTCTGAAATAGGCATCCCAAGAAACTGAATTGATCGTATCACTAAGCTTTACAGGATCTGACCATTGCTCAAAAGTACTATGACTACGCTCAGAGGCATATATATCGAAATTGTATTCATCGTCTCTATTGCTGGCAAAGTACAATACTTTGCCATCTGCTGATATAAAGGGAGAAAAATTCTTCGCTTTGCCATTTACATTTTTTGGAAACTTTTTGGGCGATTCCCATCTGTCTTTGTCATCCTGCAAAACATAGTACAACTTTTGCTTTTTGCTATTCAATCGTTTTGACAAGCTCATGACCATTACGTTTCCAGCCTTGTTTACAGACACACTACTGAAACGTCCTTCATTCAGTCTGCTAAGTCCGGGCACATCAACAGTTAATGGCAAACTCCAGCTTTCTTCGCTTTTTTCTATTAACGACAAGCCACGTTTTTTCCAATGGCCCGTTCGGCTATACACACCATTGATAAGAAAGTGCTTATGATCTTCGCTTACCCAATATAATGCATTGTATCTTGCCAAATTTACAGCATCTGGAAGACGTTCCGCAGGCAGCCAATTTCCATCTTCGTCTTTATAGGAAACCCAAATATCCTGGCTGCCATCCAAGCCAAATTTATTTTCGGGATGGTCGACTCGCGTAAAGTAAAGTGCACTACCATCTGCGGAGAGTAATGGGTTTATTTCACCATACAAGGAATTAACTTCTGGACCCATTTTGATTGGCAAAAAGCCATTTTGAGCTAAAATAGGATTATATATGGCGATTACAAGCAAAAGCAAGAATGTTCGCATAATAGCTGTCAGTTTTGATATCATGACTATTAAAAATCTGGAGTTAACAACTTGTCTTGACCTTTTCGGTAACCAAAAATGAGGTTGATTCCAGCCCGGACATTTACCACTTTGCTTTGATTAATGAAATTATTTATGTTTCCATCAGACATCAAGGCAAAGGGTAATCTCATAGCATTATCTGCTGCTACGTAAAATTGAATTGGAGCGAAATTAAGATTTAAACCTGCCCCAAAATTGTTGTATTGTCTATGCATAGCAGACCAACTAAGCGCGAAAGTCATTCTACGACCAAAATCTCTAGCTACATTGACTGAGGCGCTGCCATTAAACCGACCCCGGTAAATTTCAGAAGATAATAGCAACCCGGTTCGCAAATTAGGCCTGATGAAATATTCTCCACTAAGCAAAAATCGTGTTGGTAGCCAAGTGCTATAAGAATCTATATTTACCTCATCGACATCAAAGGCAGCTTCGAGTTCGTCAAATTCGGCTTGAGCTGCATCTTCATCATCTATAAGCTTGGCTATGTCAAATCCTCTAAAGGTATATGATGCTGTTCCATTAGTTAATCCATATCCAAGTAAGTCATTTTTCCAATTAATATATCCTAAATCAACTATACTTAAAGCAAATTTAAAGTCATCGTTAGGTTGCCATGATGCACCTAAATCAATGCCAAAACCCGTATTTGAAAATACACCTAATGCATCAGATACATTATTGATTTCAATACTTCCATCTTCAAATTGGTTAATGCCTGAGGTTTTCAATAGCATATCACCTTGAATAGTCATACTAAAATCTTCATCGGTGCGCAGACTAAATTGCGATTGGTCAGTAGTGATATTGGCTGCTCCACGAAGATATTTGAGACGTGCTCCAAAACTCAACCTTTCATTAACTTTATGTGCCAGCCCAACTGCCATTTCACGATATGCGAGACCTTCTACTTGTGGACTTAACAAAAGCTCCTCTCCAATACTACCAGCATTACCATCTTTGGCCAGATTAATCAGGTCGCGGGGATACATCAATCGCGACATGGATTTCACAGATATATTAAAAGTAAAATACCACCTCGGGCCTACATCGAATCCGATAAATAAGCCATCTAGTGCCGTATGCTGTGAAATGTAGTTTTTATTACCTAGCTTGTTAGCCATTCTGTCCAGTTCAAAAACCAAAGAATCATCAGAAGGCCTGCGTGAAAAAGCATCATTATATGTGAATCCACTGTTGCCGGCAGAAGTGTATATCGAAGACATGCCTGGTAATCCAATGGTCACTTTATGGTCTGGAATAAGCGCTGGATTTAAATAACTTTGCTGAGCCACTCCATTCATGAAATAGAAAGTATTTTGTTGTTGTGCCAGTACTGGAATCGACAAAAACAAAAAGGGAATTAATAATTTTTTCATGTTTAAGGCTTTACAATTAGGTTAAGGCGAGTTTGCAATTTACAATTCATGGCTATTTTGTAGTCTGATTTGATTTTAACATGTGGATAGCTTCCATCGCTATTTTGATTCGTATTTAGCGAAGCTGTAAATATCATGTGAGTTGCTGCCCTAAGATTTTCCACTTTTTGACTACTTATATTGAGGACTTCATCATAAATCCCGGGAGATATCACATCGCCATTTGTATTAATTGCGCCAGGTTGTAAATTGGTTTGGGTAACTCCAGAAAACAATGAGTCGATAACCTCGTAATCATCATTGGTGAAAAATATTTGATAGGTGCCTTCGATTGGAAAACCATTTTCAAGACGAACATATAGTAGAGCGTTTTCAACATCAACCTCATCGTCACTCGAGAGTACATCAAATTCTACCGTATCGCTTAAGTGTATATTATAAGCACTACCATACAATGGCACCCGTGCATCAACTAACACATCAATTTTACTATCACTTGACAAAAAGTTTTTGCGCCTAACACCATCCGGGTTTATGGTGCCTACTACTTTATAATCGATCTGCT
>DAIQNU010000288.1:0-4846 GCA_036788235.1 Cyclobacteriaceae bacterium | reverse complement strand
CATTTTCTTAGAATCTCGAAACACAATAGCATTCTCAATTACAGGCTTCAAAATCGACATTATAAGTGTGGGATCACTAGATACTTTCTTTACCGATGGATCAACTTGAACTGCGACATCCATAAGGGCAAAATTTACATGCGAAGAAAATGACCTAACACAATCGCTAATAATATCGGCCATATCGCAATCCACGAAATGCACCTCTTTTGAATCCAGACTTGAAATGCCACTTAAAGCAATGGAAAGTCCCATCATTTTTTCAACCTGAATGGCAATGTGATTAGTAAATTCGGTCATAGAGGCAGACAGATTTTCTCTTTCCATTAATTGTAAAATGCCTTTAATGGAAATTAAGGGCGATCGTAAATCGTGAGAAGATCTGTAAAGAATTTCATCGAGTTCATAGTTTCTTTCTTTTAAAGCGCTAAGAGCATTGCTTAAGTCTTTATTTTTAAGAATGAGCTGCTCGATTGCTGCTGTTAATTCTTCTTTTTGACTATCCAATTCTTCTTCACGCTCAGCTAGCTCCTGCTCACGTTGATGTAAAGTTTCAATCAGCCGTATCTTCTCTTTTTCCTCCAATTTCTTCATAATTACAGCCAAAAAGTAATGAGATAATATATATCCGTCAAGCAGTATTTAGAAAAATCATCTACATTGCCAGTTTTATCATCAATTGTGTTTGAATTCTCAATGTAGGCATGCTTTGACAATGATATAAATCAACAATCAATATAAGTTGATCTATGCTTAGTAAAAAGTTTCTTCACCATATCCAAAAAAAACCACCATCTATTTACCCAACAGCAATTTTAAATAAAATTTTGGCTTCACAAGTTCTTTTTTTATTTCATTATCGCTCAGCATCGAAATAAGAATCTTTTGAATAGAAGGATTTTTCGAAGCTTTTGATACTACAAAAGTAAATAGGCTGGGGTAATGTAGCAATTGTTGTAATTTTCGACTTAATCGCAATTCAGACCACATTTTCTTATATATTTCTTTGTCGTATTGCTGCAAAAAACCAGCTGTAAAGTCTTGTTTATCAAATGCTTTGATGATTACCTCAGCAGCAATTCTCCCACTTCTGAGCGCATTGCCAATGCCCTCGCCTGTAAATGGATCTATGAGCCCGGCAGCATCGCCTGTGAGTAGAAATCCATCACCCGAAAGCCTTCGCTTTTTTGACCCCAAAGGCAACCCAAATCCTTTGATGCTTTCGAGCGGACGTGCATTTACAAACCTGTCTTTTAAGTTTGGATGTTCATTTATCAACTTATTTAATAATTCAGGCAGATTCAGCTTGTTTTTGGCAACCTGATCAGAGCGTACGCCCAGACCCACATTGGCTCTATTGCCCGGCAAGGGAAATATCCAAAAATAGCCTGGCAAAAGTTCTTTATAAAAATGTAGTTCTATAAATCCTTCTGCATGCATAGATTGCACATTTTCGTAATACACACGCAAACCAGCACAGTGATGGGATCGATCTATGGCTTTGGGTAGGAGTGACCTGGCAACCGCCGAATGGGCGCCATCAGCACCAATTACCATCTGCGCACTTATAGTGCCAGTTGTACAATGAACCAAAAAACCATTGGCTGACCTATCAATGGTAGTAACTTTTATTCCGGTACTTATTTTTATATTGTCATATTTTCCAACTTCATTCAGCATAAAAGCATCAAAATCGTACCTAGGAATAATATATCCAGGTGCAAGCTGGGTTTTTTGAACAGCAAAAGGAATATCTAAAGCCTGACCAGATGGAGCATAAAACTGCACGCCAAAAGATGGCATTTTAGTAGTCAGTCCTTCAAATTTTGAAACTAAATCACCAGGCAGCTTTGCCAATTGATTCATTACATCTGCACTTAATGCATCGCCACAAATTTTATCTCGAGGAAAAGTGTCCTTATCTACGATTAGTATTTTGAGCTTACTTTGGGCAAGCAAAAGGCCACAAGCACATGCGGCTGGACCAGCACCACAAATTACCACATCGTAATGTTCCATAAAACGCGTAAGTATTATTTTAAAGTGGGTAAGTCTTTGTAAGAAATAAGTAAAATGCCTTTATCCTCAATGGATTTCTTAATTTTTGAACTGGTAAATGCCTTGGTAACTCCCTCGCGGTCAGCAGCTACATGTCCATAGCCAACATGGCTTACAGATTGCATTTCAGGTGTATCATAGCCCGGATGATCAACAAACATATAAATGCCAGGCTCTAGTCCATCGAGCATTGAAATAAAATTAGCTTCCTTTTCTTCAAAGGTAGTTTTACTGCCACCAAAGCCAGGGGCTCTTTTGACACCAAAATCATCAGGATCTATGTCGAGCCGATATTCCTTGGCTAGTTTTTTCACCATTTCATTTATGGCAGGGTCAGCATTGTTTGAGCCCATGTGATAGCTAAGGTGCGAGGCGTAAGGAATTTTTTTAAGTCCTAATTCAATTTGTGCCCTAAACTCTCTTTCTACCTCTTCAAGTTTCCAATCATTATCTCTAAAAAATGTTGCGCCTTCCACTTTATTGGGCCAAATAAACGGATGGAAATAGCCATCATCATCTATCAAGCTTGGGGCATGACTCAAAGGACGCCATTTCAGATGCGTCCATTCACTCGTTAGTACCAAGTGAATACCAACATCATATCCTGGATGATCCTTCAACATAAGCACAGCTTCTTCAAACCAAGGTGCTGGTACCATAATTTCAACTGATCTTGCTATACCATTTGTATAACTTTCTATACAAGCTTTATTGGCCGCATGAGTAAAACCAATATCATCGGCTCTTACAAGTAAATAAATTTTATCGGGACTTTGACAACAGATGTTGGTGTAGAGCAGCATGAGCATGCCAAACACCATGAGTAACTTTTGCATTTTTTCTTAATTTGGGTTATGTAAAAGCTCAATTTAGTAAAGCTGGAATAAATTTCTGTAATTAAATAGAATATCCGATAGAATGCATTCGGGAGATATGAAGTTTAAATTTTTGCTAAATCGATTTAATAAACAAAATAAGCTTGTTTTAAAATTTTCATCTTATTAATTTTATCCTATGAAATTCCACCTATTACATCCACGCGAACAGTTGGTAGTCACCTTACAAAGAATTTATGATTATGGCATGACGACTACCTCCGGTGGCAATTTGTCGATTATGGACGATAACGGCGATATCTGGATTACACCTACTGGCGTAGATAAAGGATCACTTCGTCCAGAAGATATTGTGCTTGTAAAACCTGACAATAGCTACGAAGGACTTCACAAGCCCTCATCTGAGTATCCTTTTCACCGGGCCATCTATGCAGGCCGACCTGATATTAAATCTATTGTGCATGCACATCCCTCGGCTTTGGTGTCTTTTAGTATCGTTAGGCAAATTCCTGATACTAAAGTTATAGCCCAAGCCAATCATGTTTGTGGAGCTGTGGGCTATGCCGATTATGAATTGCCGGGAAGCGAAGCCCTGGGAGACAATATTGCTAAATCATTTGCCGAAGGATACAATGTGGTGCTAATGGAAAACCATGGAACTGTAGTTGGAGGGAAGGATTTGGCCGATGCGTTTCAAAAATTTGAAACGTTGGAGTTTTGTGCCAGAAGCATAATGGAGGCCACAGCTGTGGGAAAGCCCAAAACATTGACAAATGCCCAACTAAGTGTATTTGAAAATCCACGAAAAGTATTGGATGAATTTGTCCATTCTGAATACAGCAACCGTGAATTAGAATTACGTGCGGAGATATGCAAGATCATTCATAGAGCCTACCGTCAAAGGCTTATTATAAGCACTTATGGTACCTTATCGACTCGATTAACTGGTAATGATTTTCTGATAACACCCTATGGTAAAGACCGATACTACCTCGATCGTGATGAAATTGTTTTGATTAAAAATGGCAAAAGGGAATCTGGCAAACATCCCAGTCGTTCGGTACACTTGCATAAGAATATTTATCAAAATCATCCAGACATCAACTGCATATTTATTGCACAGTCACCGTTTGCCATAACCTATGCCATTACCGGTCAGGCTTTTGATACACGCACCATACCCGAAAGCTATATTTTGTTGCGAGATGTTCCTTTGATACCCTATGGCGATCAATATGAGACAGGTGATTTAATCACGAACACCCTGAATGCCAAGACACCGATTGTTCTAATAGAAAATGATAGCATACTAGCAACGGGTCAAAACATTTTGCAGGCATTTGACCGACTTGAAGTAGCGGAGTTTAGCGCAAGATCTTTAACACAAAGTGCCTTGCTGGGAAAAATGGTGCCCATCAAAGAAAAGGAAATTGATGATTTAAAAAGAAAATTTTTATCCGAGTAACAATATAAACCAATCATGAGTAATACAGTAAAAATACATGGAAATCGCCTTAATGGCAGTTTGCCAAAAATTGGCATAAGACCAACCATCGATGCTCGCTTAGGCGGTGTACGCGAATCGCTCGAGGATCAAACCATGCAAATGGCCAAACGCGTTGAAGAGTTATTAACTTCACATCTTCGCCATGCTGATGGCAGTAAAGTTGAATGCGTAATTGCCGATGGTACTATAGGCCGTGTTGCTGAAACAGCCCTTTGTGATCAAAAATTTGAGAAAGAAGGTGTTGGCCTAACGATAACCGTAACTCCCTGCTGGTGCTATGGTAGTGAAACCATTGACATGCATCCGACCCGTCCAAAAGCCATTTGGGGCTTTAATGGCACTGAGCGACCTGGTGCGGTTTATCTGGCAGCAGCATTGGCTGGTCACAATCAAAAAGGCCTGCCAGCCTTCAGCATCTATGGACGTGATGTGCAAGACTCTGGCG
>DAIQNU010000287.1:3336-4853 GCA_036788235.1 Cyclobacteriaceae bacterium | reverse complement strand
AGGCACGAGCTAAAAGCATCGCGCCAGTTTTTTATTTTTTATCTTTCATAGTACTACCCCTTGTTGGGTGTTTTCACCAACAAGCTCCAGATAACAAAATTATCCTTCTGATCACAAGGGGTTTAAAACCCCAACGCTGCTACAATTAGCAGCGCTGGAATTTTCCTTGTTTGGTCAAGGTCATTTTTTGTTATTCGTATTTCAGATTGTCCAGGCAAAAAACACTAGGTGTGTTCATGCCCCAATCTCCTACATCAGTTGATGTAAGAATAAAATCCAGGCTTTTGACTACACCCAGTGAAGTAAGATTGACTTTTTCCCACTTGTCAAGGATAAAATCTTTGCTATTGTCACTGAAGGTATAATCAGCCAAATACACATTGATAGAGCCTGTCAATTCACCGTCTTCATCAATTCCTTCTATGGTAAGCATGAAATAGTCAGGATCGTCGCCGGTAGAACCTCCAAATTTTTTGGCAAACTGATCGCCATCGCGCATCGACATGGCAGCATAAGTCGAGTTGGTAATGGAAACTTCCATTACTTCCACAGGACTTTCAAAATCAAACAGAAAACGTCCAAATCCAACAGCAAAAACACCCGATCCTGAAGCATCGCTACCTGCGTATGAACTCATAATGTTGCCGACTCCGGCAGTTTCCTGATCGGTCATGTTTGAATATCCCCAGCCTTTCCACGACTGCCAGTTGCTGTTATATTCATTTTCGAAAACGGCAGCACCACTTGTAAAGGTGCTGGTAAAAATGCCTTCTTCTTCTTCTTCACCTGATTCGTCCTGGCCATACCAGGCCGACTCAGGCGACAAACTAAAAGCAGGCTCTGAAAATCCAATCACCTTATAGGTAGGCAATTGGTCTTCATCATCAGAACAAGACCAAAAGAGCGACGTGCATAAAAAAAGTAATAGGAGTTTGTTTGTTGACTTTTTCATTGTTTTGTAGATTTTTAAAAATTAAGGATTAAATAAAATGTGTCCGGGTATTACGCCTACACGGAATGAGTCGACCTTCACTCCGGCAGATGTATACTGAAACACCCAACCATTTTGCAGATAGTCCAGGGCATCGCCAACAAATATGTCGCCCTGCGCAGGATCGACCCCCAGACTATAAAAAAGGTTGTTTTTATGTGCATTGATGAATGATGCCTCGGGAAATTCTTTCGCATCGACAGCCATAGTAAATACATGTGTGCCCAATACGTAAAGTTTGTCCCCTTCAGGGCTTATGTCCAACCCGTGAGCCCCTTCAAAAGTGGCAGGCAGCTGAAATTCTTTTATGATCTTTTGTTCAACAGGGTCAATTTTATACAGCCGGTTTCTCTTATCTGTTCCACTTCCACATAAAACCCAAAGCACATTGTTTTTGTCACGCAGAATATGATAAGGCGGTGCTTGCAATGCCATCCTCTTCTGGGTTTGATCCTTTTCGGTTTCGATGACGATAAGCTCATTGCCACCGGTATGACAGACAAAAACCTTGTTTTCGACCTGTATC
>DAIQNU010000287.1:0-3326 GCA_036788235.1 Cyclobacteriaceae bacterium | reverse complement strand
CATTTACCATTCTTTCTGTCCAGCCGCCACTTTCTATTTCGCCTTCAATTTTAAGAGTTACCGGGTTTACTATCCATACTTTGCCACTGTACAGATCGCTTACATATGCTTTTTCGGTACTTATCGGCAAGAAATACCTCGGCGAAGTCAGGCCATCAATTCTACCGACGGAGCTAAAATCGTCTGCATTTACGACTTCAATTTTTTGAGAATTATTTACGACAATAAAAATTTTATCGTCAAAACGGGTCATGGACTGCACTACGTTGCCAAGAATTTTTTTATTCTTTTGCCTAAAAAGCTCATTTTCTACTACTCCGGTTTCAGTATTTACATAAGATATGCTGCCATATCCCCAACCAAAGTTGCCCTCATTGCTTACAAAAAAACCACCCGAATACTCACCTGATCCGGTGTATTCTGCTTGCTTGCTTTGTACCCAAGCTTCATCAGGATCGTTGCAGGCGATGACCATCAAAAGTAAAGTGGCGATATAGTGCAGGCGTCTAATCACGGTTGTTAAAATGATAGCTTATTGAAAATTCGTAATATCGGCCAGGCATGGCATAGTTTGGGATTACCTGATAATTGTAGCCAAAAGCATTGCGAAGGGTAACTCGTGCTACAAGCATTTTTTCTGCTTGAAGTGCAAATCTGTGCGAAAGCCAAAAATCTGTAAGCAAGTAGGCAGGTAACCAGGCCGTATGGTCTGGACTGACAAATCGCTGACTAACATAGCCCTGAGAAATGCCGACTGCATTTTTCTTTTTTTGTATGTACCAATCGGCACGGGCTTCATGCTCAGGAATAAAAATAAGTTGCCTATTAGCAGAGTTGTCGAGGCCATGCACTGCATAGCGGCTGGTACTTTGTGTGTAAGTATAGCTAGCTTGCAATTTTTGTTCAAATGCACCAAAAACCGACGAAAAGCCCAAAGTATATTCAAAACCACGTGCCCAAACTTGTTGTATGTTTTCTGGCCGCCAGCTGGGCATTCCCGGCCTCCAAAGAATCCAGTTATTAACCCAATTACTAAACAAGGTAGCATCCTGACGGAGGCTCAGGTTTTCCCTGACTTGTAGCAAGCCTACACTGAATTCGGCACTCCAGCTTTCTTCTGGCAAAACACTGCGACCTACTTCGGCTGCCCAAAAAGATTCATTGAGGGTAAGCGCCCTGAAATTGCGATGCACAGCACTGCTTATACTCAGCTCCCCCAGTGCCGTGGGTAAGTGCAAGGCCAGGCCAAGGGAGGGAAGCAAGCCCGATTGCGTAGAATCTATCCATTCCTGACGCAGCAGAAATGAACCTGTAAATATTCGCCCTTCTTTTTCTATGCCCCCAAAATAAGTAATTCGATTTTGATGTTTTATTTCATCATAAACGCCGGCTTCGGCACGGTTGGTCGAAGCATCTACACCTGTAGAAAGAAGGATCTGGTCTGAAATGCGATGATTCAATCGCGAATTAAACTTGAGCGAACGCACATGATTGGTTGATCTTAAGCCTGCCATTGGTTTGACATACTCCATGGATTCATCAAAATATGCTGCACCAATTTTGATTGAGGACTGGCTGGTATTTTTTTCCCATCCGCCGGCCAATCTCACAAAACGATCGGTCAGTTCTTCATCCGTCTGGCGCACGGTAATGGGGGGCTGTATTTGCCTATGGCTTTGTTGTGCCCATGTTTTTATAGAAAAAATGCCTGCTTTATCTGTTTTTACATAAATATCCTGCACCAATCCTGCATGTGATGACTGAGCGTTGGGCATTTCTTGCCATTCTCGATCGCTGTTCAAGTAGTTAAAATCATTATTGGCACTTTTTACATATATTTTACTAACCGATTGCCATTTTTCGTTGCCTCCTTGCAGGTAAGCGTTAGTACCCATCATGCCAAAGCTGCCAGCCATGCTGCTGGCATAGCCATTCAAACCTTGGGAAAAATCAGGTCTGGAGTCCAGCATGATACTACCGCCCATTCCGCCCGTTCCATGTTGCAAACTAGCACCTCCATAGTCGAGGTAAATGTTTTCGGTGGCAGCTACCGGAATGAGCGACAAGTCAACCTGACCGAGCATGGGAGAATTAATATTGAAACCTTCCCAGTATACCTGTGTATGGCTAGACCCGGTACCACGGAAAGACGGGGTGGCTAAACCACTTATCCCATATGACTTTATAAATAATGAGGCATTTGTTTCCAGCAATTGAGCCAGGCTGCCATGCAGGTGATGGCTTTTACTTATGGAGTCTACCTTTATTTGCTTGTATCCTGCCAGTTTTGTCCATCTGGGTGCAGTCACCCTGATTTCATCCAGCACTTGGGTACTATCCGTTTTGTACTGTGCCCAGGCAGTGTTGCCTACACAGAAAACAAAAATGATATAGAGCGAAGTAAAGCGCATTTACTGAATGAGTAACTTTAAATTTTTTTCTTTGCCATTCTTACGTATTACCAGCATGTACATACCGGGGTGTAATTCACCAGGAACTATGAAGTGCATATCTTGACCAGATGGAGTTAAAGTAGTCACCATTTTCCCCTGCATATTTTTAAGAAGCACTTGCGAAGCAGAATTCTTATCCTGAATAAAGATCGATGCTCCCGCTTGTGCAGGATTGGGTGCTACAGTAAGTCCTTTTTTATTATTGTCTTTATTAAGATGGGTCACCAGCGAAAGTTCAGCCATTGCATAACCGCTACCTTCGCCGCCCCTGTATTGGGCTTTGGCCTGGTAACTGCCAGCCAGCATAAAGAGAAACAACAGCGAAAAAGTGGTTGATAATTTTACTGCCAACCATGCGTTTGCCGAGGCATTTATTTTTGCTGTTGTTCTTTCACTTGCACACACATTTATTATAGAAAAAGTCATTGTCATTAGATAATTGTTTGAGTTTTACTACTTACTCTATACTCCTGACGCCACGTCCGCCGGAGGTATTTCTTCGCGAAAATGGCAGATGAGCATAAAATCTGTCAGAAATTGCCAGATCCCGAAATCCATATTTCAGATCGTTGAATATAAGGCTGTTCCAGGCGCCGCCCCGTTGTCCATAAGCTCTGCTATTTTCCGGCCAATCTTCTTGAATAGGTAATCCAGCTGCATTAAGCGCTCCGTTACCATTTTTCCCCTGAAACATCAGGGCTTCAGCCGTAAGGTTTATACACAGTTCCCAAAGGTTGCCACTCAGTTCCATAATACCATAATAAGATGCACCGGAACTTATGCGGTCTGTATTGTCAGAGGCAGCAAAACCACTTCGAAGGGGGCCTAGCAAGTATTCGGTGTTTATTTCGCCGCCGTGATTGGCCAACCCGG
>DAIQNU010000286.1:0-4882 GCA_036788235.1 Cyclobacteriaceae bacterium | reverse complement strand
GAGTAGGGGTGAATTTTCGGAGATCATCATGGATCGCCTGCAAACGGGTCGACCATGGACTCGAGGTAAAGTTTTCTTTAGCCTGCTTACAAGTGGCTTCATCAATTTCAATGGCCTGGATTTGAGCATCGTCATATCTCTGGGCAAGCATCAAGGCCAGCAACCCGGTGCCTGTGCCGATGTCCAGTATTTTTTCAGGAGCATAGTGTTGGCAGAGCGCACCAAGCAAGCAGGCCAATGTACCTACCTTTTGTGCGCAGTGCTGCTGACGAATGGTGAATCTTTTGAATTGAAAAAAATCGGCACCCATTATTAAAGACTAAAACAATGAAGGATTGCCTGAAGATTTTTCGTAACCGACATCGGGTGGTAGATTTCCTGCTTTGTAGCTCTGAACGGCCAATTGGTCACAACGTTCATTATCAGGGTTGCCTGCATGGCCTTTTACCCATCTGAAGCTCACTTTGTGTTTTTTATATATTTCTAAAAAGCGCCTCCAGAGATCTTCATTTTTTTTATCCTTGAAGCTCTTTTTGACCCATGACATCAGCCAGCCTTTTTCAACAGCATCTACTACATATTTCGAATCAGAATAAATCACAACCTCCATTCCTTCACGGGTTAGCGCTTCAAGTCCGGTGATTACCGCCAATAGTTCCATTCTATTGTTGGTCGTAAGTCTGAAGCCACCACTCAGTTCTTTTCGGTGTTGCATGTATTTGAGCACCACTCCAAAACCACCCGGGCCGGGGTTGCCGCTCGCAGCACCGTCAGTGTATATTGTTACCATTTTAAACGTTCGTTTTAATTAATTTAATAGCAATGGCGAGCAAAATAATACCAAAGAATTTTCTTAACACGGTAAAGCCATTTTCGCCAATCTTTTTTTCAAGCCAATTGGAGGTCTTCAGTACCAGATAAATAAATATGAGGTTAAGGATAATGCCTGCCAAAATGTTCAGTTGATCAAACTCGGCTTTTAAAGATAAAATGGTAGTCAATGTACCCGCACCGGCAATCAATGGAAATGCCAGAGGTACGATAGACCCGGAACTGCTTTTAGGTTCGGATTTGAAAAAGTCACGACCCAAAATCATCTCCATTCCCAGTATGAATATTATAATACCCCCCGCTACTGCAAAAGAAGCTACGTCGATACCAAATAACCTGAGTATGCCTTCTCCTACATATAAAAATATGATCATCAAGACGCCTGCAACAATCGTAGCTTTCTCCGATTCTATATGTCCTTCTTTTTTCCGTAGGTCAATTACGATGGGTAATGAGCCCAGTATATCTATAATAGAAAAGAGAATAAGCGTAACTGACAGTATTTCTTTAAGATTGAACATGGGGTCGATCAGTTAAGGTTTGATTTTTTAATGTCCATTTCTTTCCGGGCATTTCATGCCGGAGCATGGTTTTTACAGGTGTAAAAAAGTCTGCAAATCTATAGAGTACCTTAAGAATTAGCGAAGAAAACCATCAATTTATCTTTATTTTATTGTTGATGCAAAAGGTAATCTATAGCCATTTTATAGCCATGCAGGCCAAAACCGATCATTACACCTTTGCATACTGCTGAAAGGTAGCTGTGATGTCTGAAGGATTCTCTTGCATATACATTGCTAATATGGACTTCAACTACAGGGGCACTAATGGCCGCAATTGCATCGCGTATGGCCACAGAGGTGTGTGTGTATGCTCCGGCGTTGATTACTATACCAGTTTCTCCGAAGCCATGCAAGTGCAGCTTATCCACTATTTGGCCTTCGTGGTTCGACTGAAAATATTGCATCAGGCAATTCGGAAATTCCTTTTTCAGCGTTTCAAAATATTCATCAAAACCCTGATTGCCATAGATGCCGGGCTCGCGCTTGCCAAGTAAATTTAAATTAGGCCCATTAATGATGAGTATATCCATCTTTTAGAATTAGTTTTGTGCATTAAGCCATCAGATATACCTTCTTGGTACATATCAACTTTAGCTATTGTTTTGCAAGGTACAAGGATGAATTGGGACTTTTATATCAAATCATTTGAAAACTATCTGAAACTGGAGCGTTCACTTTCTGAAAACTCGATTCAGGCTTACCAAAGCGATGCTATAAAACTAAAACAGTTTGTGGAATTAACCAATGCAGATCTTAACCCCTTGAGCATTGAAACACACCATTTATATAGTTTTCTGGAATATTTAGGTCAGTTGGGGCTTTCAGCTTATTCACAAGCAAGAATTTTATCGGGCATAAAGGCTTTTTATCGATTTTTATTTTACGAAAATTACCTGAAAGCCGACCCCTCAGAATTAATTGAAGGCCCAAAGCTGGGCAGAAAGCTGCCTGAAGTTTTGAGTACTGATGAGATCAACCATTTATTTAATGCTATTGATCACTCTACACCTGAGGGTGCTCGAAACAGAGCCATGCTCGAAACATTATATAGTTCCGGCTTGAGGGTTTCTGAGTTAACTGAGCTGCGATTGTCGGGCATTTATTTCGAAATAGGTTTTTTAAGAATAATAGGAAAAGGTAACAAAGAAAGGCTGGTGCCTGTTGGTAGCCACGCTATAAAGTATTTAAAGATATATCTTGAAGAAATTAGACCTCAAATAAATGTACAAAAGGGTCACGAAAACATTGTTTTCTTGAACAGGCGTGGTAAAAAGTTAAGTCGTGTTATGGTTTTTACCATAATAAAACAGCTATGTGTACTATCAGGAATACAGAAGCCAGTAAGTCCACACACCTTCAGACATTCATTTGCTACGCATTTGGTCGAGAATGGTGCCGACCTGAGGGCGGTTCAAGAAATGCTAGGTCATGAATCTATAACAACCACTGAAATTTATACCCACCTAGATAGAGAATACCTAAAGCAGGTTGTGCAGAAGTATCACCCTAGAAGTTCCTAAAAATCAATACATTACCTAACAATTGTCGTCTTTTAAGAGCCTTTCAAATTACTATTATTACGGTAATGGCGAGTTAAATTACTTATAGATGTCATTCCTTTTTCATTAACCGGTAACGTTTTTGGTCAATTTTAATTGATAAATGGCACAGGTCATCACGTAAAAAATACCTTAGATATTTTTCATCGAAAAAAAGTCACTGTCTGTCTTAAAATAATGCGAGGTCAAAGAAAAATTTACAATGGTATCAACCAAATTCAGATATTTGATCACGTTATGCTTTGTACAAGTTTTACATCGTATTTTTATGATTCTACTTTAAAGTCTTAAATGGGGGTAGTATCTATGTAAAGTTCGATTTCTTGTATTAATGTTATAGTTTAACCTTCAACTGCCAACCATCAAGTTTATTTTTAGTTAGGAAGGGTTTTAAATTTTATTTGTTATGGAAGAAATAAGTGAATTAATTAGGGTGGTAAATACCTTTACAAAACGCAATTTGCCTTTAGTAGATCTCAAGACGGGTCCAGAAACTGAGAACAAAGAACTGAGGTTGTTTTTAGGTATTAAAAATGGAAACTTCACTACAGATTCCAAAGCATCTGAGGGAATCTATGGCACAGAAGAAGTGGACTTCAAATACCGGATGCTTAAGTCAAGATTGAACAGAAAGCTGCTCAATCATTTGTTTTTTATGGAGTTGGATGCAGCATCTGATGGTAGTAAAGCCTTAAGACAAGAATGTATGGACTATTTGCATTTTGCGAAAATGCAGATATTTGTAGGTGAGCAAGCTGCTGCGCAGAAATTATTGAACAAGGTAATAGATCTTGCTAAAGAGTATGAGTTCAATGATTTAGTAATGACAGGGCTTAAGGATCTTCGTAACATTTACTCCGAAAGTTATCGACCAAAGCTTTTTGTTAGTCTAAAAGAGGAAATAAGTAAGTTTGAAAACTTGTTGGCAATAGAAGAGCAAGCTGACAAAATTTACTTTGAAGCCAAATTGGTTCTAAACCGATCAGTAAATAATCGCAAGAAAAGTCTTGAGCCCATCGAAGAGGCCATTGTTAACCTTGAGAAAATGAGTAAAGAGCATAGATCGTTCAACATACATGAAAAACATTTGAAATTGAATGTATGGTATAATATGCTTTGTGGAAACTTTGGTTTGGTTTTGAAGTTGCTTAAAAATGCTACAGAAGAGCATCAAGCAGGTAAAACCAATAAGTACAGATATGATGAAGAATTTATAAGACTCAATTCAGTGCTCGCTTTGTTGCGTTCACGCAATTACGGTCAGGGGTTCCATTTGGCAGAAGAGTACAGAGACTCAATGAATAATAGCCGGAAGTCTTGGTTTACCTTGATGGAGTATTATTACTTGCTATGTGTTCGCTCTGCTGAGTACAACCGGGCTACAGAAGCTGTTGTTGATGTGTTTGGCAACAAAGCAGCTATTTTCCTGGATGAAAATGAACGCGAACGTTGGGAGCTTTATAAATCATATTTATTCTTTGTAACAGGCAACAGACGCTTGTTTAAGCGCTCAGGATTTGATGACTTTAATGCCGATACGCCTGAGTTCAACAAAGAAAAAGCTGGTATCAATGTAGCATCTATGATACTGCAAGTAGTTTCAAACCTTGATGCCGATTTGATTCAACTGCATAAAATACTTAATGATATTGATGACTATATCATTAAGCATCTGAATAATGCATTTAGCAAACGCACCAAAACTTTCTGTAAACTGCTATATAAAATTGTAGTTCACAATCGTGACAAGGAAACGATTCTTTCCAAAAGCAGATACTTGGTGGAAAAACTTCATACGGCTGAACTTGGTGGTGATGAATTCGTAGATCTTGAGATTATCCCTTACGAAGAATTGTGGGAAATCTGTATTCAGCGATTGAGCATGCTGAGATATCAGGATATATAAGAAAACTTAGGTAGTGGGGTTGG
>DAIQNU010000285.1:0-4929 GCA_036788235.1 Cyclobacteriaceae bacterium | reverse complement strand
GGTTCAAAAAGCAGCCGGACATAGCTGGGAGTACGATCTCAATTTGAATTTACTGATTAATGAAGTACTCTGGCTGGGAGTTTCCAACCGCTCATTCAATTCACTGGGTACTTTACTCGACTTGCAACTCACAAGGCAACTCAGGTTTGGTTATGCCTACAATTGGGCGCTAAACGAAATTAAATATGCAAATGATGGTTCGCATGAATTAATGCTGAACTACAACTTTTCGTTTTACAAGTCAAAACTCATTACACCAAGATATTTTTAAATCATGCGCATTAGCTACCTACTAATATTATTCGTCCTGGTGTTTTCATCCATGCCAACTTACGGTCAACAGACCGTATTTACAGGACTGCGAAAAAGTGAAAAACTTGCCAAATACCATTTTGATAATCAGCACTATAAACTGGCTGCTGAATACTACCAAGCGGCCATAGAAAAAAAACCAAACGATGCTTTGTACTTACAACTGGCCTTAGCCTACAAGCACCTCAACCAGCCTTCCAAAGTCGTTGAATCCTATGGCCAGATCAAGGATAAAAACCTGATTGATCATGAGCATGCCTACCACTATGCCAGTGCCCTGTTTCAACATGATAAACCGGAAGCAGCAAGCAAGTGGGCCGATCAGTATTTCAAGCATTACCCTGAAAGTGTAAAAGCAAAAAATCTTTTATTGTCGATCAATAAGCCACTGGCTGAAACGACAGACGCTAATAAGGTTATTCAGGCACTTCCTTATAACTCGGGATATGGCGATTTTGCCGCAGTTGCCTATCAGGAAGGCTTTGTCTTTATTTCGAAGCGACCTGACCAGTTTTTTGTAAAGAACCATGACATGCGCGATCAACATGGTTTTTACAAGCCTTTTTTTATCAATCAGGATGACGAATCGAACCCCAAAGCCCGGTCATTTGATATTCCGCTAAAAAACCCTGGTCACATAGGCCCAGTAGCTTTTTATGACAATGGCAATAAAATGGTCTTGACAGCCAATACCACACAAAAAAAATCTGGAAAGGTTTTACAACTGTTTTTTTATGAAAAAAATAGCTCAGGAAAATGGGGAAACCCCTCAACTTTTGCCCATAACTCAATCGATTATTCTATAGCCCACGCCAGCATCAATCCCGAAGGCACCATCATGTATTTTATATCAGATATGCCGGGCGGTTTCGGAGGTACAGATATTTACTTTTCTGAAAATATCAACGGTCAATGGAGCAAGCCTAAAAACATGGGTGCCAAGGTAAATACGGATGGCAATGAATTGTTTCCGTTTATAAGCCATGAAAATACACTGTACTTTTCTTCAGATGGTCATCATGGCTATGGTGGGCTCGATATATACGCTAAAGACTTGAAAAAACCTGAAAATTCTGTGCTAAACCTGGGGAATCCTGTCAATGGCAGCGCCGACGATTTTGCCTATTTTGTGGCAGAAAATGCTGAATCAGGATACTTTTCGTCCAATAGAGATGGCATAGACAAAATATATAACTATGGCATAAAAACCATCAAAATAGCTGGGATTATTAAAGACTTTGCTGGGCAGATTCTTGAGGGTGCCAACCTCGAAGTGCATGAAGAAGGTAAGGAAAAGCAACAGTTTCGTGCTGATACGAATGGCAAGTTTGATTTTACAATACCCTTGGGCAAGTCTTATACAATTACCGGAACATCCGGTAATAAAAAAGTGATTTATTGTGCTATTGCTGATGAAACGAATACTTATATTGAGCTTTTTGCCAATGCTTCCGATGAACAAACCATGTTTGTTGCTAGCATAATCAATAAAGTGACATCTGCACCAGTTACTTATGTAGATGTAAAAATCATAGATCAAAAAACAGCGGAACCCATTCATTATTTGCAATATGATGATAAGGTAATCTTCTATGCAGACAAGCAAAATGATATAGCGATTTCAACCTATCATCCTGACTACTTTAAGAAAGAAATGCTTGTAAACGGCAGTGGATATGAGGAGTTAAAATTCGACATAACGCTACTGGAGAAAAAACCTGTTCCTGCAAAATTTAATGTGTTTGCCTATCAGGAGTCTGATAAAAAGCCATTGGTAGGTGCTTACATTACTGTATATTCACAAACATCCGTCGAAAAGTTTGTCACCAACGATGCAGGCAAAATAGAGATTCCAGGAAATCTTGACGAACCGTACTTGATTTTAGGAAATTTTTTAGGACAGTCTACGAGTTTGTCTGGTGTTTTTTCGCTGGACAAACCGGTTATTGATTTGGTGTTCAGAAAGTCCGAATTTCTAAAGGATATTATCGTGTCTATTTCTGACAGTGATAATAATCCTATGGAAAACTTTTCAGTCAAAATAGTAGACCTTTACCAACCTGATGAAGTAAAATTTACTAAAAACAGAGGGTTGATATTTTTTGGAGCCAAGCCTGGCAATGTATATGAAATAGAGATTTCAAAACCGGGCTTTGTGAGTCAAAGAATACCCATACATGCCGACAGGATATTGGAGCAGGTAAAGGAAGTAAAAGTTACCATGCTAAAGGCATCAGAAGTTGGCAGGGTGTATGCACGACTATACGATCCTGAGACAAATCAGGGCATAGCAAGTTCGAATGTCAGCATTAGCATGTTTTCTGGCATTAACCACGAACTGGTATCAGGAGAAAATGGTAAATTTTCTTTTTTGTGCAGTAGCGAAGATATGTTTTTGATTTTTGCTATAAAAGACTCAAGATCAGCATCTTTTGCCGGTAGTCATCAAGAATATGTTGATGCCAAAGTTGAGGCAATTCAAATACCCATGACTATTCAAAAACCCACACCGCAACCGGGTTTCACAGCTTTTATTGTTGACGAAATCACCAACTTACCCATAAAAGACGCTTCCATAAAATTGGTAAAGTCTGATTCCAAAGCAAGCACTCCTTTTCAATTTGTAAAAGGAACACTCAGCTCCCAGTTGCAACCTGCTCAAAGCTACATCCTAAGTGTGGAAAAAGAAGGTTATGAGCCTTATCAAAAAGTGATTAATGGTAAGATACCCAATAATGAAAGCATTACTTTGAGAAGGAAACCTAAACAGATTGAAATACAGGGTGTTGCTGTAAAATTAGGCTCGGAGATAGGAGTATCGGGTGTCGAACTACAGGTATTGTCTATGGCAGATGAGGATGTCAATGTCATTAGTGGAAAACAGGGCAATTTCAGTTTTCAGGTAATGGAAAATGAAACTTTCATTATCATTGGAAAAAAAGATAATTTGATAGGTTATACAGAAGGTATTGCCCAATCAGGTAGTACTGTAATAATACGTTTGGATGAGAATTCGGATGATATTTATAAGGAACAAATAGCTATTTCAGAATCGCCATCAAACCGTTTTCTTGATGACGTATCCATTGAGATTATCCGATTATCAACTGGGGAAAAAGTAAAACATGCTCTTAAAAATGGTATGGTAGAATGGGAAGCCATACGAGGCGAAAAGTATAGTATCAGCGCTTCTAAAACTGGCTATAAAGAAAGTGATTTAGAACTGGTAGCTGGCAACAATCCGGTTAAGACGCTCAAACTTGAGCGCCTGCCCACCATGATAAGCTTTAGTGGATATGTATATGATTCATTAACAAAAGCACCCGTGAAAGATGCTGAAGCGGTTATTACAATGTTCAGCGGTGTTGATATGAAAACAAGCAGCGATTCCAATGGTAACTTTTACTTTTTGTCAGGAAGTGGCGACGATTTCATTCTGCTGGTTTCATCGGGCTCAAAGCAAAATTATTTATGTGCAAATGCAGCAGACCTATTGAAGGCAGGCCAATCAAGACTCATGATACCCTTGTTCGAATATCATCCCAAAATCATACTTTCGGCTGCACTTTTAGATGCCAATTCCGGGAAGCACATCGATGCTGCCCAGGTTACCATTATATCTTCAGGACAAAAAATTCCATCCATGCTTGTCAAAGGTCGATTGACTTTTAAAGCCCTAAAAGGACAAGAATATAATATTTCGGTACAAAGTCCGGGATATCAGGAAAAATTACTGACTATATCAGTTAAAGGAGATGAAAGTACTCTGCCGGAGATATTGCTGGAAAAGGAATTGCCCAAGCCTTTGGAGATAAATGGCTATACCTTTGATAAACTTACCAATAAGAAAATAACAGGAGCCGAGTTATTTATTATGACACACAACGGGGACGAATTTGTAAGCACATCGGACAGTGAAGGTCGTTTTTCGTTTTCCGTAATGCCCGAAGATAATTTCCTTGTGATTGGTAGAAAAGATAATATTGCCGGTTTTTATACAGGAAATGCCGACGAACACACTAAAAGCAATTCCCTTGTCAAAGTAGCCATGAGTGAAGAGCTAATTACTTCTGACATGAAAAATAGGCGTGCAAATCTTATTGTTATTGACAATATAAGCGGCCAAAGCCAAATAATTGTGAACGTTGATAATAAAATGTATGAGTTGAATCATGAAAATTCATTCGCAATTTTGACAGGTAATGATGGAAAGGCAATTTTAAATAGTTCTATGATGGATTGGGAAAAATCCAACCTTTTGGGGAGTGCTGAGCGATTGGTTAAAGATGCCGAACTTGAGCTAGAAAAATCAACCGAAATTAATAGTATTTTCTTTGATTTGAATGCCGCTTTTGTGAGGAATGATGCAATGAAAGAGTTGGAGAATATTGTTCAAATAATGGAAAAATACCCTACGCTAAATTTGGAGCTAGTTTCTTTTGCCGACAGCCGGGGCTATACACAATACAATGATAAATTGGCCAGGATACGATCAAATTCTGTATTTGAATATTTGGTATCAAGAGGCATAGACAAATACAGGATAATCACCGACAGCTTTGGAGAGCGTGTACTGGTAAATGACTGCTACGATGGTGTGCCATGCTCAGAAGAAAA
>DAIQNU010000284.1:0-5032 GCA_036788235.1 Cyclobacteriaceae bacterium | reverse complement strand
CATGGAGATTTTATTGCTAAGACATACGAGGGTCGATTTTCCAAAGAATGTCTTGTATGGCCAACTCGATGTGCCTTTGTTAGGCACCTGGCAGGTTGAGTTTGATGAAATAGCTAAGAAATGTGGTGAACTTAAAGGTGTGCCAGTGTATACAAGTCCTTTGAGTCGTTGTAAAAAGCTGGCTGATTATTTGAATGATTCTTCAGAAATGCACATTGAAGATCGAATTATGGAATTGAGCTATGGCGAATGGGAAGGCAAGCATTTAAGAGATTTACCTCAGGACAAGCTGATTCACTGGAAGAGCAATTTTGTAGATAATGCTTGTCCGGGGGGCGAGACATTTAAGCAATTACGTGATCGTGGGCTTGCATTTATCGAAGACATCCTTAATAAACCCACTGGAAAAGCTTTGGTAGTGACACACTCAGGTGTCATCAGAGCACTATTGGTGCATTGGCAAAATATACCGCTGCACGATGCTTTTACTTTTAATATAGATTTTGGCAGCCTCTCTGTGGTACATCGCGTATCAAATAAAATAATAGTGAAAAGTATAAATTTGTAAACCGGTTATACGGATTAACAAGAATTAACAGTTTTTATTGGTAGATCAGGTGGTATTAACCCAGATTGCGCTAGCGAAATAGTCCAGGATTTTGAAAAGAAATTCAATACATACAGGTGCATTTTTAATGCTTATTTTAGCTACCTTCTTTTGCCCCAGGCAGGGAGGCTTGATGGCGCAGAATTCTGAAGATCGAATCGTGGTTAGTGGTAATATTATTAGTGGTGATGAGCTTGATAATCTGCCTGGTGTTCACATAATCGGTCGACTTTCTAGAGCGGGTACCGTTAGTGATGTTCGCGGTATGTTTCGTATTCGTATTTTTCCTGAAGACACCCTCATTTTTTCATTTGTAGGCTACAAAACAGAGAAAATTACCTTTCAAGATTATGGAAGTAGTAGAGTAGAGGTAGTCGTACGACTAAAACCCGATGTACGAGAGTTGGAAGGTGTAGTTATTTATTCAGAACATGTGACACCAGAATATCTACTAAGGCCAAAAAGAGAACCCATTTTTATTCCTGGACTCAGACCCCCTCGCCCAAAAGAGGATGTAGCAGACGTGCCAATTGGATCTACCAGTTATGGCCCAATTTCTTTCTTTTCCAAAGAGGCAAAGGAGAAACGATTGGTCATGAAGAGCTACGAAAACAAAAAACGCGAACAAGTATATAATCAGGTAATAAACTCTGAACCACTGCGTATGCAATTTATGGATCAATATGGACTTAGTAGGAAAGAGTGGGATGACTTCGTGGTTTATTTCAACCGTAAGCCATTGTTTCATATGGATCGCCAGAACTCTGAAGACATCGTCTTGAATCTGCATCGTGAATTCAGATTGTATATGGGACTGAGGTATTATGACTGATTTTTCCTTGAAATCAAGCAATTTTTATTGATTTAGCGCCTCTATTTACAAGGTTTTTGTTTGCGTAATATGATCATTATCATATTCTGTTGATTTTTTAATGACTTTATTTGGGTTCATAAAAAGTTATAATGAATATGTCCGACCACACATTTCACATTCCGGTTATGGGATTGGCCTACACCGTTGATTCACCAATTAAGGTAGCTCCTTATGGTATCGATTCTGTAATGTCGATTATTGAAGACAGCTTGATAGAGAAGATGCGCAGCTTTTATTATGAAAGCATCAATGAAACGTACATACCAATTTCCGAAAAAGAGTTTGATTATCGTGCCAGGCGAATTACTGATTACTTGAATCTGGTGCAACGAATTGTATACCAAAAATTTGATCAGTTAAAAAGTACAGCATTTACAGCCGGATCAGATATAAACAAATATTTTGAAATGCTGCCCAATAATAGCGCAATAAGGCAATTTTACTTGAAGATGTTGGAACTCAAAGAGGAAAAAGTGATTGAAAGCGCACAAAAATACCTGCGATCAAAAATGATGCCCGGGCGTATCGACGTCAATATTATGACCAAGCTCGACAAAAACAATCCTGATCAGGAAAAGGATTTGCCGGGTGAAGCCTCTGATGCCGTGGCTGCTTTGCGTGGCTATGCCAATAGCTCACTTACCAATTCATCCATCGTATTTTCGGCTGGACTTAATCCTCGCTTATTCAATTATTTGGGAAGCTTAAAAGCTTTCGAAGCCAAAGGTTTAGGGCAGTTTGATAAAAAGATTGTAATCAAAGTAAGTGATTATCGCTCCGCCTTGATTCAGGGCAAATATCTGGCAAAAAAAGGAATCTGGGTGAGCGAATTCAGAATAGAATCGGGCTTGAATTGCGGTGGACACGCCTTTGCTTCTGATGGCTATCTACTTGGCCCAATACTCGAAGAGTTTAAAAACAAAAAGCAAGAACTTACGCAGACTTTGCATGAGTTGTATAAAGCGGCCTTAGTTGCACGCGGTGAAAGCACCTATGAACAGGCGCATCCTGTTCAGATAACCGTGCAGGGTGGTATTGGAACCTATGAAGAAGACTTGTTGATGCGTGAATATTACCAGGTTTCAAAAACAGGCTGGGGGACACCCTTTTTACTTGTGCCCGAAGCTACCACCGTTGATCAGGATACATTGTCGTTGCTGAGCAAGGCAGGAGAAGAAGATGTTTGTTTAAGTCATAATTCTCCACTTGGTGTACGTTTTCATTATCTTAAGGGTACTAGCTCTGATCTTGCAAAACAAAGCAGAATAAATGCTGGAAAACCTGGAAGTCCATGTACAGAGCGATTTTTGGTCTCGAATACGGAATTCACTTCAGAACCCATATGCACGGCTTCTAGAAAGT
This sequence comes from Cyclobacteriaceae bacterium, assembly GCA_036788235.1. Taxonomy (GTDB): domain Bacteria; phylum Bacteroidota; class Bacteroidia; order Cytophagales; family Cyclobacteriaceae; genus JAFIEV01. Next base: position 2,189 of record DAIQNU010000284.1, on the reverse strand, counting down.
ACCAAAAGCTTAAGATAGATCAAGTAAAAGCACAAAACTTGCCAGAGCCAGAATTGCAAGCGCAATTGCAAAAAATTTATGATAAAGAATGTCTCTGTATAGGATTAAGCAATGCGGCATTTGAAAAATATGGCCTCAAGCCCATTAAAAATCAAACTGGAGTAAATATTTGCCCAGGGCCTAACATTGCGTATTTCCATAAAATAGTATCACTCAAAGAAATGGTTGACCATATATATGGTAGAGCAAAAGTTGCAGATGAGATGAATCGCCCGCATATGTTTGTAAAGGAACTCACATTATATGTGAACTATCTTCGCGAGCAACTTGAAGAAGCCGGCAGTACATTGGATGCGAAACAAGAAAAGTATATCAAAACTTTTGCAGAAAATCTAAGAGAAGGTATCGATTATTATAAAACACTCAGCGAAAAGCTCAAGGATGATTACGAAGAATTGAAAACCAAAATGGGCAATGCCTTAGAGCAAGTGGAATGGCAACTCAATGCTTTATTACCACAAATGATTTTGGCTTGATGTAGATCATCAAATAGAATATTTTAAAAGTAAGGCCTGTGAAGTTCGAATTTCACAGGCCTTTATTTTCTTGAAAGAGCAGCTTACTCCTTAATGAAATCCAGCGAAGCAGAGTTGACGCAATATCGCAGTCCGGTCGGTTTTGGGCCATCATTAAACACATGCCCCAAATGCCCACCACATTTGCTGCACAATATTTCTGTGCGTGTCATCCCGAATGATTTGTCTGTTTTTTCCAAGATCGTTTCATTGTCGGCAGCGGCATAAAAACTGGGCCATCCACATCCTGATTCAAACTTGGTATCGGAAATAAACAATTCTGTACCGCAACCTGCACATACATATTTACCTTTCTCTTTATGGTCGTTGTATTTACCTGTAAAAGGTCTTTCGGTACCTTTTTCTCGTAATATTTTATATTGCTCCGGGTTTAGAATTTGCTTCCATTCCTGATCAGTTTTTTCAATTTCAAATTTCATAGGGATCTCATTTTGAGTTTTGGTAGTATTCTTATCCTCTTTGGCTTTTTGGCAATAGGTACTGCCAGCAGTCAAAAGCAACATAAGGGCGATAATGATGTTTTTTTGCATATCTTGAATATTGATCGTTAAGAAATTCTATAGAGGCTTTGCTTTAGCATTTGTCGATTGAAAATCACAAAAACAAGCTTGATTATCTGAAACACCCGTCAAAATAACTAATCTTTTATCAAGCAACTACTATTACTAAACCATTAGAGATTCCTACTTGTTTAGCATACTTGTCAAATATCTTTTATTAGTAAGACAAGTATAAGGCATTAAAAAAGGCTGGAATGAAAATTCCCAGCCTTTTTTAATGCTTCAAAATAAAATAAAGGCACTAACAAAGTGTTTCGAATACTTCAGTAAGGTGGTTGCCTATAATTTCTGCCGATCTGCCTTCTATATGGTGGCGCTCAATAAAATGCACCAGGTCACCATCTTTGAACAAAGCTATAGATGGCGATGAAGGAGGGTAGGGCAGCGTAAATTCTCTGGCTTTGGCCGTAGCGTCTTTATCTACACCCGCAAAAACAGTTACAAGGTTGTCAGGCTTTTTGGCAGCTTTGTCAAGTGCCATTTTAACGCCAGGACGAGCTGCTCCTGCAGCACAACCACATACCGAGTTGATTACCAGAAGGGTACTGCCTTTCTGCTCACTTAGGTATTTTTCTACATCTGCTGTGCTGGTCAATTCTGTAAAACCAGCACCTGTTAGGTCTTGCCGCATGGGCATCACAAGCTGTTCGGGATACATTATAGTATGTTTTTTAAGTTATAAATATTCTAATTAATAGAGAAATAAGTGAATAGAATTGTCGTATTAAGGCTTTTTTGCCCTAATTCTGAGACCTTACATAAACCCCAATTCTAGTTTGGCTACTTCCGACATCATTTCGGTAGAGTAAGGCGGATCGAAGGTTAATTCAACTTCTACGTCGTTTACACCTTCTATGCGTTTAATCTTCGTCTCCACTTCACTTGGAATGGTTTCGGCGGCAGGGCAAGAAGGTGAGGTCAGCGTCATTTTTACATATATATTATTGATGGGATACACCTGTACTTCGTAGATAAGCCCCAATTCATAAATATCTACAGGAATCTCCGGATCGTAAACAGTTTTTATTGCTTT
>DAIQNU010000283.1:0-5058 GCA_036788235.1 Cyclobacteriaceae bacterium | reverse complement strand
TCATGGGACTACAAAGAACAGGCTGCGGAGGCTTTGAAAGTAACCGCCGAAGATATGCTAAAAGTAAAATTGATTGATGGAATAATTAAAGAACCTCTGGGTGGCGCCCATACCAATGTGAAACAAATGTCTTCCATTTTAAAAGATAATATACTGAGCACCATTAAAGAATTGAAGAAAATCCCTATTGATAAGCTCGTTGAGCAAAGAATTGATAAGTTTTGTCAAATGGGGGTAGTAAAAGAATAATCAGAATGAACGCCTACTATTCGGAGATTTATTAGGCAACTTTAACCATCTCGAAAGACATAGACGAGTGATTAAGAATTTTTCCGATAAACTTTCAATAGCACCTGGCTTTTAAAAGTAGATTGATCATATAGAATTTGCTTGAGCGATTGTATGTCAGAAAAGAACTGATGTACAATCGCTCAATTGTTAAAAAAGATTGCAAACCAATGAAGCTACATACCATTGAAACTGGTTTTTTTAAATTAGATGGCGGAGCCATGTTTGGCGTGGTTCCCAAGTCAATTTGGCAAAAAAATAACCCTGCTGATGACAACAACATGTGTACGTGGGCTATGCGTTGCCTGCTTATTGAGAGTGATAACCGACTCATACTAATAGATACAGGTATTGGTAATAAGCAAGATGCAAAGTTTCTTAGCCACTTCTATCTTCATGGAGATGATACTTTGCTGGGTTCAATAAAAAATGCTGGCTTCGAACCAGAAGACATAACAGATGTTTTTTTCACCCATTTACATTTTGATCATTGTGGTGGTGCCGTAAAATGGTCAGATCCTGAAAAAAAAATTGCTGAGTTGGTCTTTACGAATGCCCGACATTGGACAAATTTGCAGCATTGGCAATGGGCTACCCATGCCAACCCAAGAGAAAAAGCCAGCTTTTTATCTGAGAACTTATTACCTATTGAATCAAGCGGTCAGCTGTTTTTTATCGAAAACCAAGTGTCTCCCTTCGAAGAGTTTGATATTCTTTTTGCTGATGGTCACACCATGCAAATGATGGTACCCTTGATAAAAATGCCTGATAGATCTGTTGTTTTTGCAGCTGATTTACTTCCTTCCACCGGGCATATTCCCTTGCCCTATGTTATGTCATATGATGTGCAACCTTTGAAAACAATGCAGGAAAAAGCGCATTTTTTGGAACGTGCTGTAGAAGAAAATTTCGTTGTTTTTCTTGAGCATGATCCTAAGTTTGCTTGTTGCACATTGCAAAAAACAGAAAAAGGTGTTCGGCTAGACCGCACCGGGAACTTAACTGAATTTATTAATAATTGATGAAAGTTGGCGTAGCTTTATCTGGGGGAGGTGCAAGAGGACTTGCGCACCTTGGTGTATTGAAGGCAATAAAAGAAAGAGGTTTTGAAGTTTCAATAGTTTCCGGCACTTCATCAGGAGCACTTGTTGGAGCCTTTTTTTGTCATGGTTATGATCCGGAGGAGGCTTTTAGAATAATTACCGAAACCAGTATTAGAAAATGGTTGAGACCCGCATATAGTCGTTCAGGTTTTCTAAATATAGAAGCTGCTTTAAAACATTTACAATTATTTTTTAAGGACGATACATTCGAATCGCTCAAAATACCCCTGGTAGCATCAGCCACAAACTTACAGGCTGGCACAACAACTTTTTTTGATACAGGAAAACTTTCAATAGCTATTTTAGCTTCATCTGCTGTGCCAGTTGTTTTTAGGCCGGTTAAAATCGAGAACACATTTTATGTGGACGGTGGAATTTTAAATAACTTGCCTATTGAGCCTTTGCAAGGAAAATGCGATAAAATTATTGGTGTAAATAGTAACCCAATTGGTGAATTCAATGCATCAAATAACTTTCGATCAGTTTTAGAGCGAAGTCTTCTTATGACCATAAATGTAAATGCATATGCAAAAAAACCACTTTGTGACCTTTTTATTGAGCCGCCGGGTCTTAGAGGTGTAGGCGTATTTCAATTGAAAAGAGCGAAGCATATATTTGACGCAGGCTACAGGTCTGCATCGGAGCTACTCGATAGTTTAGCCACCGATTGGAAATAACTCATTCTCTGTCGATATGGATGTAATTTTATATATACTTTCAGGATTACTAATGGTTTTGGGTTTATTGGGCTGTTTTTTGCCTGTATTGCCCGGGCCGGCACTCAACTATATTGGGCTGCTTGTAGTTCATTTCACGCAAAAAGTATCTTTTTCTATTCAATTTCTTTTGGTATGGGCCGGAATCGTAATTGCCGTGGCCATTGCTGATCATTTTATTCCTTCACTTGGTGCCCGCACATTCGGAAGCAGTAAATATGGTGTATGGGGCAGCCTAATCGGACTCGTACTCGGCATGTTTGTTTTTCCTCCATGGGGCATCATTCTTGGGCCTTTTGTCGGTGCAGTTGTTGGCGAATTGATAAACGGCCAAAATATTCAAAACTCACTGAAAGCAGGTGGCGGCACCTTTGTAGGTTTATTGTTAGGCTTAATCTTAAAACTCATAGCTACTGGCATGATGATTTTTTATTATGTAAAAGCCGTTGTTGCATGATCTTATTTTTTTGAAAAAGCATTTTTTTCGGGCTGATACGGCAAGCAAAAGCAGAAAGCAAAAATAGAATTGCTGATTAATTGATATTTTTGAGTAGTATTATTTTTTAATAGTAAAGCGTGGTTCAAAATACATACGATCTGGTAATTATTGGAGGCGGCGCAGCAGGTGTATTTTGTGCCATAAATTGTGCAGAAGCACATCCTGATAAACAGATCATTATACTCGAAAAAACAGGTAGGCTCTTATCTAAAGTTAGAATTTCAGGGGGAGGACGATGCAATGTAACCCACGCTTGTTTTATCCCACACGAACTGGTCAAAAACTACCCGAGAGGAGGTAAAAAACTTAGGTCACTATTTAATCAATTTGGGTGTCAGGATACGGTAAATTGGTTTCAACATCGTGGGGTTCCACTCAAAACCGAGCCTGATGGTCGTATGTTTCCCAAAACCAATACCTCTCAAACGATTGTCGATTGTCTTGAAAAATTATTGAAGAAAAATCAGGTACAGGTAGCTTTCCATTCACCAGTCACAAACCTTGCACAAGACGCCAAAGGTTATTTCCAGGTAAGTGCTAAAAATATGCAATTGCGAGCAAGTAGAGTTTTTATAGCAACAGGAGGGAGTCCAAGTATGAAAGGCTTTGATTGGTTAAATGGCTTGAAGCATACCATAGAAAACCCAGTTCCTTCATTATTCACCTTTAATTTACACAAAGCTGGTCTGGAGCATTTGGCAGGCGTTTCCGTTCCTAAAGCTTTGGTGCGAATTACCGGCAGTAAATTAGAACAAACTGGCCCGCTACTTATCACACATTGGGGGCTTAGCGGCCCGGTTATTCTTCGGCTATCGGCTTGGGGAGCTCGAGAAATTGCAGAAAAAAATTATGATTTTGAAATTCAGGTACGATGGTTGGCTGACTTTCAGGAAGAATATTTGCGTCAGCAATTTGCGGATTATGCCAGAAGTCATCCTGCCCGGATAGTAGTTAAAAATCAGATGTTTGAACTGCCACAACGACTGTGGGGCTTTATTTGCGCAAGTGCTGGAATCGAGAGTGAAATTACCTGGAGTCAGATGTCCTCAAAAAAGTTCAATCGGTTGGTAGAGCATGTTTTTAGAATGCCATTTTCCGTAAGAGGCAAAACTACATTTAAGGATGAATTTGTCACTTGTGGCGGAATTTCACTTCAGGAAGTAAATCTCACAACTATGGAAAGTCAGAAATTCAAAGGATTGTACTTTGGGGGTGAAATATTGGATATAGATGCAGTGACTGGTGGCTTTAACTTTCAAGCGGCTTGGGCATCAGGATTCGTGGCTGCCAAAAATCTTTTTGCACAAAAGTAGATACAATTGTATAATCTGTTTGTTTTTAAAGTTTACAGTGCTAATATTTAGGATGACAAATAGGAAATCCTAATATGTCTTTAATATAATGCATTTTTTACAAATATGATTTTGATTGCAGACAGTGGATCGTCCAAAACAGATTGGAGAATAATTGAACAGGGGAAGTGCACTAGTTCCTTTCAAACTGTTGGTATAAATCCTTATTACCAGCAAAAGGACGATTTAGTCTTGCAGGTAAAACATGAACTGGAGGATAAGGTAGGCGAAGTGCCTGAGCGATTGTTTTTTTATGGAGCCGGTTGTGCTACTATTACGACACGTAAATTGGTTTCAGATATTATGTTTAGCGTGTTTCCTGGTAGTCATGTGGAGGTTGCCTCTGATCTTTTGGGTGCTGCCAGGTCATTATGTTTTGATGACGAAGGCATAGTGTGCATTTTGGGTACTGGGAGCAATTCTTGCTTGTACGATGGATCGGTCATTATAGATCATATACCACCATTAGGGTATATTTTGGGTGACGAAGGTGGAGGAGCGTATTTAGGTAAAAGAATCATTTCGGATTATTTTAAGCGAATAATGCCTTTAGAAACCCGGATTTTATTTGAAGAAAAATATCAGTTAAATCTGGACTTGCTATACGACAATTTATTTAAGCAACCCTATCCTAACCGTTATTTAGCCACTTTTTCAAGTTTTATTGTTGATTGCTCTGATGATGCCTGGTGCAGTGAATTACTTTATGATAGTTTCATTGAATTTTTTGAGCGAAATGTTAAACGATATGAAGATTTTAGGACTTATAAACTATACTTTACCGGGTCGATAGCCATGCAACATCAGAGAATTCTCAGAGAAGTTGCTGCACGGTCAGGCCTTTATATTGCCGGAGTAACTGCACAGCCTGCAGATGGTCTTGCCAAATACCATATCGAAAAAGGTAGTTAAGTTCTAGCGAAGTTTTTGTATGGCAATTTGTCTCTAAATTGCTTCAATCAGCACTAAATTATTGACATTGATTAATCTATTTTACTCAAGTTTCACAGGCATCAGTTTTGTCACAATTTTTGCTTTTCCGCAAAAATTGTGACAAAACCAGATACTTTTTTTGCTAATATCACGGGTTTCCACCCGTG
>DAIQNU010000282.1:0-5067 GCA_036788235.1 Cyclobacteriaceae bacterium | reverse complement strand
ACATGACTCCCTTTTTCAGATCCCCACCTGCCTGCCTGCCTTTGGCATGGTTTACCTGCCGTAGGCATGGCCTGTCTGCCGGCAAAGGCAGGTTTTCATGAGGATGACGAAAAAGGGTTTTAAGGATTTCACTTTCACCTTTGACCCTGCTTGCAGTAGGCAAGCCTGCTTGCAGCAGGCAGGCTTTTCACCTCCAAAACCAAAAAAGGCTGACCAGTGGCCAACCTTCATGGTTTGTGTATAAAAATTATGCTTTGTGAAACTACAACCTAAAGCCTAAGCTCAGGATAAATTGGTTAACTCGTTGGTCAGTGTTGAAAGAGGTGCCTTCTACTATAGTTATCTGCTCTCCAAACTTGCTCAGATTACCTTCGTATTTCAAGTCTACCAACAGGGGACCTAAATCCAAGCCTATACCTGCCTGATATCCTATAGTGGAGTTTTTATAATCTTCTTTTATGCTGGTACCATCTTCCTTAGCCGATAACAAATAGCTAAAGCTGGGGCCTACATTAAATCTAAGAACCTTGGCAGTTTTAAAACCAATCATGATCGGCACATCAATTCGATTAAAATCGTAATTTCTAATTTGATCAGTAACCGATGGGCCGTTTACATTTACTTTTCCTGAGTTACTCGTAAATAAAACTTCCGGCTGAACATAAATGCCGATAACCGGTATACTAATCCGCGCAAATGCACCAGCATGAAAACCCAACTGAGCACCTTCACTATCAAATCTATAGCCATCGCTATCTTTGATATTGAGTGTAGAAGAGCTAACACCTACTCTGGGGCCAAAAGAGAAGATTTTTTGGGCAAACGCCTGGCTGCTCAATACTACAAAACAGGCCATTAATAGTGTGATTCTTTTCATTGGTAAATGTTTTTGTTGAAAATATTTAAATTCTAAAAAACGATATTGACATTTCCGCAATTTGCTTGCCAATAAAATAGCAGGGTCAAAAAAAGCAGTTATTCATGAATTAAAAGATCAAAAAGCGCTTGATTTATTACCTGTCTGCTTTATCCATACGCAATTTCAAGATATGGGTACGGCTATTTACAAACAAATGATCAGGAAAAGCATTAAAAACCACTTTAAACTCCTGCACAAACCACTAAAAATCTTTGACTTTCAATCACTTATAATTGGAAATACATCGACCAATTATTTTTGCCCTGAACAAAAAAAATCAGCCCATCGAGTCTAAAAATCGAATGGGCTGATAATTATAATACTTAAGTCAACAATCACCCTGATGAAAATTATCAAGGAAGATCAACTCGTATTTTACACTATTAATATCTGTAGTAATCAGGCTTGAATGGGCCTTTTACATCTACACCTATGTAGTCGGCTTGTTCTTTAGATAAATTATCAAGCTCAACCCCTATTTTGGCAAGGTGCAGCATCGCTACTTTTTCATCCAGATGCTTTGGCAACATATAAACTTCATTTTTGTAATCGCCTTCATTTTTCCAAAGCTCGATTTGAGCCAACGTTTGGTTGGTAAATGAGTTGGACATAACAAATGAAGGGTGACCTGTAGCACAGCCAAGATTTACCAGGCGACCTTCAGCTAGCAAGATTATATCCTTACCATCGATATTGTACATATCTACCTGAGGCTTTATAACTACTTTAGTCTTACCGTAGTTTTTGTTCAACCACGATACATCAATCTCGTTATCGAAATGGCCGATATTGCAAACGATGGTTTTGTCACGCATTTTTCTGAAATGCGCCTCAGAAATAATATTGCAATTACCAGTGGCCGTTACTATTATATCGGCGCGAGGCACTACATCCAACATTCGTTTTACTTCGTAGCCATCCATGGCAGCTTGCAGTGCACATATCGGGTCAATTTCAGTAACGATCACACGCACGCCTGCTCCTCTGAGTGATTGTGCAGAACCTTTTCCTACATCTCCATATCCTGCGACTACGGCTACTTTGCCAGCTAGCATTACATCAGTGGCTCTACGGATGGCATCTACCAACGATTCTTTACAACCGTATTTATTATCAAATTTTGATTTGGTCACTGAGTCATTCACATTAATGGCCGGCATGGGAAGAGTGCCTTTTTTAACGCGCTCATACAATCTATGAACTCCTGTAGTTGTTTCTTCTGAGATTCCTTTGATTCCGCCTACTAGCTCCGGGTGGTGGTCAAGCACAACATTCGTCAGGTCGCCGCCATCATCAAGAATCATGTTCAACGGTTTTCCATCTTTAAAGGCAAAAAGTGTCTGGTTAATACACCATTCGTACTCTTCTTCGGTCAAACCCTTCCAGGCAAAAACAGGGATACCCGCAGCAGCAATGGCCGCAGCGGCGTGATCTTGTGTAGAGAAAATATTACATGATGACCAGCTCACTTCTGCCCCCAATTCGATAAGGGTTTCGATAAGTACAGCTGTTTGTATGGTCATGTGAAGACACCCAGCTATTCGGGCTCCTTTCAATGGCTTGCTAGCTCCATATTCTTCACGAAGCGACATTAATCCTGGCATTTCAGCTTCTGCAAGCGTTATTTCTTTCCTGCCCCAGTCTGCAAGGGCTATATCCTTCACCTTGTAGGCAGTTTGTGTTTCCGTCATAGTTATTTAGTTTTTTTTATTAAAAGAGAATTGCAAAAGTAGCACAATACCCACTAATTTCAAATAGTTTCACGGCGTAGTTATTTATTAAATACTCCAAATTATTACTTGTAAATATTTGATTTTCAATCAAAAACGAACTGAATGTCTTTCAGATCAAAAACCTGCATACTACTGCCTCGCTGTACTTTCAACCTGCCAATTTCGTCAATTCCTCTAATAATTCCCTCAAATTCCTCCAAACCGGCTCTATATTTGGCGGTTACATTCAAACGGTAAAGGCGCTGCAAATAATGATTTCGAAGCCATTTTCTTTCCCCATTTTTTAATTCCAGAAACCTACTTTCAAAATTCAAAAGAAATCGCTCTAGCAATTCATGCAAATCATAATTTACACCGGTTGCTATGAACATAGAAGTAGCTGTAGGTATTGGAAACAATTTTTGATTTACATTGAGACCGACACCAATAATCGTTTTTTGTATGATATCTTGTTTGATATAATTTTCAATCAACATGCCTGCGATTTTTCTGTCGTAATGGTACAGATCATTCGGCCATTTGATACTTACGTTTTCATCCAGGCATTCGATCAATAAATCATTCAATGCCACAGATGTGATAATGGTAAGTAAGAAGTTTTCGCTGGCCTGAAGGAAAGGTGTTTCCAATATCATGGAAAAAGTAAGGTTCAAATTAGGTGCTGAGTCCCAGGAATTTCCTCGCTGACCTCTTCCTTTTACCTGATTCCCAGTCACTACCAACATACCGTCGCAGTCTTCGTTTTTGGCTATTAAATCGGCAGCTATGTCATTGGTTGAATGACAACTTGGCATATAAAAGACTTTTTTACCAATAAAAGATGTTTTGGAGAAAATTTTGTGCAATTAATTTTATTAAATTTACTGTTCAATTATAGTTGTTAATGATAAAAAGCAAAGATACTACAAGCTCTCAAGAGTTAAGTGAAATAATAGTAAAAGGTATACAGGAAAAAAAGGGCACTGAGATAGTGATTCTAAACCTTAAGGAAGTAGGAAATGCCATCGCTGATTTTTTTGTGATTTGTACTGGTAACTCCGATTCGCAGATAGATGCTATTAAAGAATCGATTGAAAAAGAAGTTTTTCTGGCCACCCAACAAAACCCCTGGCATACAGAAGGTCATCAAAATAAACAATGGGTCTTACTCGATTATGTAGACGTGGTTGTGCACGTATTTAAAAAAGACCTGCGTCATGTATTTTCTCTCGAAGAATTGTGGGGAGATGCCGCCTTAACCTATGTAGATGAGGCACTTTAAACCTTGGAACAAAAAAATTGTTCTTCATAAGAATATTGATTTAAAAAGAACTAATGGCAAATAACGAAATAAAAAAACCGAAAGCTCAGCTGCCAAAACCCAACCCTAAACCGAACTATCAATTATGGATAGTTATTTCAGTTGTTTTACTGCTCCTGTCTGTATTTTACTTTAATACTGGTGACCAGCAACGTGAGATTAATAAAGCGAAGTTTGAGCAGATGCTTCAGGATGATGAAGTAAAACGAATCGAAATTGAAGATTCAAGAGGAAGTCTTGCCAAAGTTAATATTTATCTCAAAGACGATGTGATTAAAAACAAGCACCCAAATCTTACGCCGGAAAGTGCTTTTTCTTTTTCGCCTCAACCGCATTTCTATTTTAAAATACCTGAAATTGCTGCCTTTGAAACAGAATTAAATAACCTTATGGCTGATAAGTCTGAGGCCGACAAGGTACCTTATTATATAAAGGACTCCAGCAACTTTAGCAATATCATATTCAATTGGGGTTTTTTGATCCTGATTATATTCATGTTTTGGTTCCTAATGCGTCGCATGACAGGTGGCGGTGGACCCGGTGGTCAAATCTTCAACATTGGCAAATCAAAAGCTTTGTTGTTTGACGCCGAGAACAAAGTTAAGATCACTTTTGACAATGTCGCCGGACTTGATGAAGCCAAAGAAGAAGTAAAAGAAATAGTTGAGTTTCTCAAAGAGCCTTCAAAATTTACCCGCCTGGGTGGTAAGATTCCTAAAGGTGCTCTATTAGTAGGTTCTCCGGGAACAGGAAAGACCCTGCTCGCCAAGGCCGTAGCAGGTGAAGCTGGTGTTCCATTTTTCTCTTTATCGGGTTCCGACTTTGTAGAAATGTTTGTAGGTGTAGGCGCTGCAAGAGTACGCGATTTATTTAAGCAAGCTAAAGAAAAAGCACCTTGTATCGTTTTCATTGACGAGATCGATGCCATAGGAAGGTCAAGAGGAAGAGGTGCCATGCCAGGAGCAAACGATGAAAGAGAAAACACACTAAATTCGCTCTTGGTAGAAATGGATGGCTTTACCACTGATTCAGGCGTGATTATCCTGGCTGCGAGTAACCGTCCTGATGTACTCGACCCTGCCTTGTTGCGTCCTGGTCGTTTCGATCAGCAGGTG
>DAIQNU010000281.1:0-5071 GCA_036788235.1 Cyclobacteriaceae bacterium | reverse complement strand
CTTGAATCAAAAAATGCGTGTCCGGTAAAATGTTTGAACAAGAACCGTTGCAATGATGCATATATTTCTACAATAAAACCTATCACTCGCCCCAATACACCAAAGCCGATGTCGCATCCCTGGAGTTTCCGCCTATCATGATTTCAAATTCGCCGGGTTCCCACACATATTCTAAGTCATAATTGTAAAACTTGAGATCTTCCGTCGTAATTTCGAAAGATACTTTTTTAGTTTCACCAGCCTTTAGAAAAACCTTTTCAAAGCCTTTCAGTTCTTTGACAGGCCTGGTAATACTGCCTACCAAATCGCGAATGTACAATTGCACTACTTCGGCACCATCGTATTTGCCTGCATTGTGCACATCAATACTTGCCGTTAAAGTCGCTGAACCAGATAAAGAAGTTTCGCTTATTTGTAGCTCACCATATTGAAAGCTTGTATAGCTCAATCCAAAACCAAATGGATAAAGTGGCTCATTGGAAACATCGAGATAATTGGAGCGGAATTTCTGAAACCATTCCCCTTCAGCCAAGGGTCGTCCCGTGTTTTTATGATTATAAAATATAGGTACTTGCCCCAGATTTTGCGGAAAAGTAGCACTGAGTTTACCCGAAGGATTTACCTCACCAAATAAGACGTCAGCTATGGCATCACCGGCTTCGCTGCCGGCAAACCAGACATTCAAAATAGCATCAATATTCTCTTCTTCCCATTTGATGGCCAAGGGGCGTCCCGTAAAAAGCACTACGACTATGGGCTTGCCGGTTTTCAGCAATGCTTTTAATAAATCACGCTGATTATCCTGCAATTCAATATTGGTCATGCTTGAGGCTTCCCCGGTCATTTCAGCAGATTCGCCCATGGCGGCAACGATAACATCCGCACTTTTTGCCACCCTAACAGCCTCGTCTATCATTACCGAAGCCGGGCGATGATCTCTGTAGGTCGGTTTGCCAAAAATACTAACCCTTGACTCCAGCAGTGAGTCACTCACAATATTAGCACCTCTGGCATAGACTATTTTTGCCTGGTCTCCGACTGCTTTTTTTATACCAGCGCTCAACGAGACGGCCTTTTCAAAATTTGCAGCCACGCTCCAGGTTCCAGTCATATTTTCCACATTGTCGGCCATGGGGCCAATGAGGGCTATAGTTCCTTTCTTTTGCAATGGCAATACATTATCATGGTTTTTTAACAACACAAAAGTCTGAGCTGCAATATCACGGGCGATTTTTCGGTTGGCATCAGTGTAAACTTCGCGGCTGGCACGCTCCGGATCACAATATTTGTAAGGATCTTCAAACAAACCCAGTTTGTATTTGGCGACCAAAATACGTCGGCATGCTTCGTCAATTTCCTTTTCACTCACTTTTCCTTCTTCCAGTGATTTTTGCATTGTGCTCAGGAATCCCTCGCCTACCATGTCCATATCAACACCCGCCTTGAGTGCCAATGCTGAAACTGCCTGCAAATCACCCATGCCATGATCAATCATTTCATTGATGGCTGTGTAGTCGGTTACCACAAATCCATTAAAAGCCCATTGATTTCGCAAAACCTCAGTCATCAACCATCTATTCCCACTGGCAGGAATGCCATCTACATCATTGAATGCTGTCATGACGCTGCCAACACCGGCTTCTATGGCAGCTTTGTAGGGAGGAAAATAATCATTGTACATCCTGTTGCGACTCATGTCGACCGTATTGTAATCGCGACCAGCCTCGGGTGCACCATACAAGGCAAAGTGCTTCACACATGCCAATATGGTATTGTTTTGCCTAAGATCATCTCCCTGATATCCACGAACCATGGCTTTAGCAATTTGTGAACCCAGGTAAGGATCTTCCCCGCTTCCTTCTGATACCCGACCCCAGCGTGGATCGCGCGATATGTCGGTCATGGGCGAAAAAGTCCAGCTAATGCCATCAGCGCTTGCTTCATTGGCAGCAATCCTGGCCGACTTTTCTACCAATGCCATGTCCCAACTGCAAGACATACCAATGGGTATGGGAAAAACCGTTTCGTAGCCATGAATCACGTCCATGCCAAACAACAGGGGAATACCGAGACGGCTTTCTTCAACAGCTACCCTTTGCACGTCTCGAATTTTTACAGCCGACTTGAGGTTGAACAATCCCCCAACACTTCCAGTTTTTATTTTTTCGGCTATATTGGAGCTTGACGCCTGCCCGGTGGTGATATCGCCAGCCGCTGGCAGATTCAACTGGCCAATCTTTTCCGACAGTGTCATCAGGGAAATAATAGAATCTGCTTTTTGAAAGTATTGTTCCTCTACCGAAACCGGATCTTTGGAATTTGTACAGGCAATCGATAAAAAAATGATTGCCGCCAACAGTGCAGGAATAGTATAAATGCTCATTATCAAATTCTTTAAAAATCAAAATCAATATATCGTATGCTTGGTTTAACCCCGGTATTTCACATTTTTTATCAGTAATTTAACAGGCCAATTTATTCGAATTCTCAGTGGACTCCCACTTGGTGTCAGATATCTGTAAACTCTTAAGGCCATCCAGTGAAGTTCCTGGCCATTATCGACAAGGTTTGGGGTTTCTATCCCCTATCTGTATTAATCTGCTTCGGTACTTCGAAAGCCCAGTTTTTGAAGTCCTTCTTGTATTTCCTGACAACTCATAAATAAATCCCATAACAAACCGGTACGGTAGTTTTCAATCATAGGAGCTACCTGACATTGATTGTTAGCGAGGTACTTTTTATTTATCAGGTTTTCTGTTTGGCTGAAACTATCATAAAATCCATAGTCACCCATAAGTTCATCGCCGAGCTCATAATAAAAATACTTCAATGCTTTCATCGATTCTTCCGGAGAAAATGGGAAAGAGGCCAAAGCTGCACTCGGGGATATTATACCCCGATCATTTTTAGTATTATGGGCACTGTAGCCTTTCACGGAATAGCCTGCAGTTAGACCCCAGCAATTATCTCCATATCCTTTAAATCCCTTTGGATTCTCGATACAATAGGCATGCTGTATCTTGGCATGACTTACATTTACATCCCAATAGTTGATTCCCAGCTCATCTTTCAAGCCTCTTGGATCAAAACCAATATATGAAAAGGCTGTCCAAAACATAGGCCCTACATGTTCCTCACCAGTATTGTGTTTTATGTGAAAAGGAATACCGTATCTTTCACCTTTATGCACTACATCACCTTCCCGAGCCCACCCGTTATAATATACCGATTTCGAAACAGGATGAGTCGGTGAGCTGGCTGCCAATATATAAGGAATCAAACACTCATTATATCCTCTAAGTGGAAAATTCTTTTCCCATTCATAATCAGGTGACCAATGCCAAAAAAGGAAATCGTTGCCATTTCGATAAAAATTCCAATCCATTTCTCGCCACATTTGATCAATCTTTGAGGCTATTCCAATTTCCCTGTCATTTCCATTTTGCAAATATTGTCGTACACACAACAGAGATTGAATTAGAAAAGCACTTTCTGCCACATCACCTCCATTGTCTTTACTGGCAGGATTGGCAAAAGGCACAGTTTCGCCAGTATATGCTCTAATCCAATGAGGCCACATGCCATGATGCCGCTTCGCCTTTTTTAAAAAATCTACAATTTTTTCTATTCGATCCACACCTGCTTCCCTTGTAATGAATCCGCGTTCGATACCTACTAAAATGCCAGCTATACCAAAACCCGAGCCTCCCACAGTTATAATATCCTTGTCTTTTTCAGGATCATCTACGTAAAAACGAACACGAGCCAACCCTGATGAGGGTTCAGCGCCACTCCACATGTATTCAAAATATTTTTTCTGAATGTCTGTAAGCAATTCATCGTCACTATCAAATTGCTTTAATGAACTACGCTCCTGCAGCTGACTAAAAGCTTGAACAGCTACAAAAAGCAGACAAAGTGTAGATAATAAGATACGGTAATACTTCATGATATCTGTTAATTCAGTTATACTTCTTATTTAAAGAAACCTACCAGGGAGAATTCTCTTAGCCGAAACCTTTTATATGTGGACTATTAAAGCCCAGTTTTTGAAGACCCGCCTGTATTTCCGGACTGCTCATAAATAAATCCCAAAGCAAAGCAGACCGATGATTTTCGATCATGACAACAATTGGTCCCTGATCTATGGCCAAATAGCGCTGAGGAAACCAATCCTCAGTTTCACTAAATGCATCATAAAATCCATATTTTCCAAATAGTTTATCTCCCAGACTTTCGTACCAATAGCGCATAGCCTCCATCGAATAATCTGGTGTATAAGGAAATGATCCTAGCGCCGCAGTGGGTGAGATGACACCCTTGTCTCTACTCTCTGTGGGTGCGTGGCCTGCATATCCATTTATAGAATAGCTCGAAGTTAGACCCCAGCTATGTGATCCATAACCCTTGTAATTCAATGGATTCTCAATACTCCAAGCACGATGTATAAGAGCATGGTTGGTATTATGCTCCCAATAATTGGCATATCGATCTTTGAGATTTCGTGGATCAAGGCCTAAAAAAGAATAGTGAATCCAGAATAATGGCCCACCGTTTTGCACAGATCCATTGTGCCTTAATGCAAGATGATAACCAAAAGCTTCGTGATTTTCATCATTTTTAATATCACCATTGCGCGCCCAGCCTTTATGATAAACGTCTGCCGCTATGGGATAGGTTGGTGAGGATGCTGCCAGAATATAGGTGATCAGACATTCATCAAAACCATGGATGGCATGATTGCTCTCGAATTCGTAATTGGGACTCCAATGCCATAAAAGCACATCTTTGCCATTGCGATAAAAATCCCAATTAACATCTCGCCAAAGTGCATCGATCCTGTTTGCAAGATTTTGTTCCGCTTTGTTGCCTTCTTTAAAATATTGACGAACGGTAAGCAGTCCTTGAACCATAAAGGAGGTTTCTACCAAATCTCCGCCATCATCTTTTTTACTGAAGGGTTTTACTTTGCCTGTTTCGCCATTCCACCAATGTGGCCATACCCCGTGAAACCGATCGGAAGTTTCCAGAAATCCGACAATTTTTTCAATCCGTTCTTTGCCTTGCTCCC
>DAIQNU010000280.1:0-5073 GCA_036788235.1 Cyclobacteriaceae bacterium | reverse complement strand
GACATTTTATTTCCGGGAATTGGTGAAATTGTAGGTGGTTCACAAAGAGAAGAAAGACATGATGTTTTAATTCAAAGAATGAAGGACTCAGGCATCAACTATCTATTGCTCAACGACTCACCCGACCTTTTTAGCTTATTAATCTGAGGAGTAGAGAACATTGAATCTATTGGCATCACGCATGATCACCAAGGCTTCGAAGCTAATGCTTTGGCAATACCTTTTGGTAGCCCAATCAAGGGCTGTTGGAATGGCATTTTTGGCCAATAGCCTCATCATTGGTACATGGTTTACGCTTATTCCGGTTGTAAAAAGTGATTTAGGTCTTTCGGAAGGGCAATTGGGTTTGGCACTTTTGGGTATGCCCGTTGGTGGAATCATTGCCATGCCACTCTCAGCAATTATTATCGCAAAAATTAATGCAGGACGGACAGTACTGTTTACAGGATTACTTTTCTTCTGGATTTTTTTGTTGCCTGTAGTTTCTACATCACTAGTTACACTCACACTGGCACTTATGGTTTCTGGTATGATCAATGGTATCATGGCGATCTCCATCAATGCATCAGCCTCTATCGTTGAAAAAAAACTGGGTAAATCTATAATGTCTACCTGCCATGGATTTTGGAGTCTAGGTGCCATGCTAGGTGCAGGAAGTGCCGGCATGATCAATAGCATGGGTGTGGCTCCACTGTGGCATATGATGGGCGCTGCTATTTTTGTAAGTATATTGTTAGTCTTACATATTCGTCCTTATGCTGTAATTAGCGATGATGTTAGCACCAAAACTCGCCTATCGATGCCTACACGTCCTGTGTTGATCCTTTCTTCATTTCTATTTTGTATTTTTTTGAGCGAGGGCGCTATAGCCGATTGGGCAGCAGTGTATATTACAGACCATTTGAAAAGTAGTATGGCGCTAGCAGGATGGGGTTTTGGAACCTTCTCATTTTTTATGGCCATAGGGCGCTTTCAAGGTGATGCGCTTATCCCCAAAATCGGAAAATCCACCATATTCACTGGTGGAATGATTTTGGGATTGATTGGCTTGTCTATATTTTTAGTAACCAGTCATGTAGGCTTGGCTTTAGCAGGTTTGGCTATTGCTGGTTTAGGGTTTTCATGTATAGTTCCGCTCATTATCAGCGCTGCGGCTTCTGTAAAAGGCATGCAGATTAGCGAGTCCATAGCAACCGTGAGCACGGTGGGTTCGCTTGGGCTTATGATTGGTCCTCCATTAATTGGATTTATAGCAGAAGTAAGCAGTTTACATATAGCTTTTATGTTACTACCTATACTAGCGCTTTATCTGCTTATATTCGGAAGAAAGTACGTTTAATAATATGGCTTCTTTTTAAGCTATGCCATGCATTAAACTTTTTTTAGCATATGCATAGATCTCATCAGCGACTCGATCTGATGGGATTTCAATAAGTGTATTCAAACTTTCGGTGAGTTCTTCGGCCGCAGCATAAAACTCATAGAGCAGCTGGTTGGTCAGGATGGCAAAAGCAATTTCTTCGCTTTCATCTTTGTCTGTTTCTTGGTAGAGGTACCTGACAACATCGTTAGGGGTAAAGATTTTGGTCATAGGCAATATTATTTTTGATCATCTTTTTTCTTAAGTTGATCAAAGCATACCTCATACGACCTAGAGCAGTATTGATACTTACACCCGTTGAATCCGCAATTTCCTTAAAGCTCATATCCATGTAACTGCGCATAATCAACACTTCTTTTTGTGCAATTGGCAGTTCCTGAATAAGCGATTTTAGCTTTTTATGAGTATCTTTTTTAATCTGAAGTTCTTCGTAAGGAGCTTCAGAAAACTCAAGCGTATTAAATACATTGTTGCCATCGTCAAGGACAATAGTAGGATACCTTTTGTATTTCCTAAATGTATCAATAGCCAAATTATGAGCTATTCGCATTATCCACGGTAGGAACTTTCCCTCTTCGTTGTACCTTCCGCCATTTATCGTATTAATAGCTTTGATAAATGTTTCTTGTAATAAATCTTCCGCCTGATACCTGTCTTTTACGATCAGATTTATGGTGGTAAATATTTTATTTTTGTGTCGATTGATGAGTTCTTTAAAAGCCTCTTCGTCACCATTCCTGTAAAGTGATACCAACTGGCTATCACTAATTGAATATTTCTTCATCTTCAATTGGCAATTAGTTAACGTAAAGCTTTATTCCATATTGCAGTTTTAGGTGAAATGATAAACGCTTAATACTCAAAGCTAAAAAAAGCAAATTTAACATGCAATCCTAGTTTTTAAATTCGTTATAAATAAATGTTAAATTTTGTTAAATCGCATTTTCTAGCCACAGATTGCGTGCCAACTTACTTATTTCACAATTAATTTTAAGCATCCATTATAATAATAACAGATTTCCTTCTCAATGGTTCTCAATATTGTCAGATAAGCATTTTATCTTTGCAAATTGTGCCTAAAAATTGGAATATACTCACGTGAATACAATCCTTCAAGAAGACCCGTCTCATTCAATAGATCTCATAGATCCAAAACAATTCATTATTATAAAAGGAGCACGGGTCAACAACCTACAAAATTTATCGGTCGCCATACCTCGCAATAAGTTGGTTGTTATTACTGGTCTATCGGGTTCTGGTAAATCCTCCCTGGCCTTTGATACGCTTTTTGCCGAAGGTCAGCGTATGTATGTCGAAAGTCTCAGTTCCTATGCAAGGCAATTTCTGGGTCGCATGGAAAAACCAGAGGTAGACTATATCAAAGGCATAGCACCGGCAATATCTATTGAGCAAAAAGTAAATACGCGAAATCCCCGATCAACGGTGGGCACCACCACAGAAATTTATGACTACCTGAAATTACTTTTTTCACGAGCCGGCGAAACGGTTTCTCCTGTAAGTGGCACTATAGTAAAAAAAGACAGTGTGGGTGATGTGGCAGATTTTCTGAGCGATTTCCCCGATGGCACCAAGTACATGATTAGCTGTCCATTGGTAGTGACCGAAGGGCGTAGCCTTAAAGATGAGCTAAGCATACTTTTGAGTAAGGGCTATTCTCGAGTAATCGCCGAAGGAGAGGTTTCTTTTATTGAAGATCTGCTTGACAATGCCGGGGATAAATTATCGGGCATTAAAATTCTCATTGATAGAAATTCACTGATAAAGAATGACGAAGATAACCAGTTTAGAATATTCGATTCAATACAAACTGCCTTTTACGAGGGTCATGGTGAATGCATTATCGAAACTTCAGATGGACTTCAAAAAAGCTTTTCTGATCGTTTTGAAGCCGATGGAATTGTATTTGAAGAGCCAAGTATCAATTTATTTAGCTTCAATAATCCTTATGGAGCTTGCAGGCGCTGTGATGGTTTCGGCAAAATACTCGGCATCGACCCTGATTTAGTTATTCCTGACAAGAGTTTGTCGGTTTTCGAAGGTGCTATTGTGCCATGGCGCAGCGAAACTATGCGTCCTTGGTTAGATAAATTATTGAAACAGGCGCATCATTTTGATTTTCCTATACATAGGCCTGTTAATGAACTCAGCGAAGAAGCCTATGAGGTGTTATGGACTGGCAACAAATATTTTGAGGGCATCAATGCCTTTTTTGAGGATATCGAGTCAAAATCTCACAAGATTCAATACCGGGTAATGCTCTCAAGATACAGAGGTCGGACAGTGTGTCCCGAATGTAAAGGAACCCGACTGCGCAAAGATGCCGGATATGTGAAATTCGGAGCTAAGTCCATTATCGACCTCGTATTAATGCCCATAGAAGACTTGAGCCGGTTTTTTAAGGAACTTGAGCAAACTGATTTTACCAAAAAAGTTACGGAACGCATTCTTAAGGAAATTGTAAACAGATTGCAATATCTCGAAGAAGTAGGTTTGGGCTACTTAACCCTTAACAGGATGACATCTTCACTATCGGGTGGTGAGTACCAGCGCATCAAACTTGCCACATCGCTGGGAAGTGCCCTGGTAGGTTCCATGTACATACTCGATGAGCCCAGTATAGGTTTGCATCCGAGAGATACCAGCAGACTCGTACGAGTGTTAAAAAGACTACGCGATCTTGGTAATACAGTGATAGTGGTAGAACACGAAGAAGAAATAATGAAAGCCGCAGATCAGATTATAGATATTGGTCCTGATGCTGGCTCTCATGGTGGTAAGCTTATATTTCAGGGAAACATCAATGAATTACTTAATTCTCAGGACATAGATACACACACAGCCAGATACCTGAGTGGCCGTGAAATGGTGCCCATGCCAACATCACGGCGTAGCTGGAAATATGCTGTGGAAATAAAGGGGGCACGTGAAAATAACCTCAAAAATATTGACGTTAAAATTCCGCTGGGATGCCTCACAGTGATTACCGGGGTGAGCGGATCCGGAAAATCAACACTGGTAAAAAGCATTTTATATCCATCATTGGGAAAAATGTTTGGAGTTGTATCTGAACAAACCGGAAAATTCGATAAACTTGAAGGAGATTATAGCCGGATTAGCGGTGTGGAATTTGTAGATCAAAATCCGATAGGAAAATCTTCAAGGTCGAACCCCGTAACCTATGTGAAAGCCTACGATGCTATAAGACAGTTATATGCATCGCAGAGCAAAGCCAAAGCTCGAAACTATAAGGCTTCACATTTTTCTTTTAATGTAGAAGGAGGTCGATGCGAAACCTGTGAAGGCGAGGGAACTCAAAAAATTGAGATGCAGTTTATGGCAGATATATATTTAACCTGCGAAACATGCAAAGGCAAGAGATTCAAAGAAGAAATTCTGGAAATATTGTATAAAGAAAAATCAATTTCGGATGTACTTGAAATGACCATTGACGATGCGCTGATATTTTTTAAAGACCAAAAACCGGTGGCAAGCAAACTAAAACCCCTGCAAGATGTAGGTTTGGGCTATGTAAGGTTGGGGCAATCGTCAAATACTCTAAGTGGCGGTGAGGCACAACGTGTAAAACTTGCTTCTTATCTGGGTAAAGGACGCGGTGCAAGTGCAGAAAATATGCTTTTTATATTTGATGAGCCTACCACCGGACTGCACTT
>DAIQNU010000279.1:0-5092 GCA_036788235.1 Cyclobacteriaceae bacterium | reverse complement strand
CAACCCGTTCCACTTTTTCCAAATCTTCGCCATAACTAATTCCACAATCTACCCTAAGTCTTCGCTGCCCTCCTTCTGTAAAATTGGTAAATGCATCTTCGAATAAAAATCGATTGGGCACATACACTACTGGGCCATCAAAAGTTTTAACCTTGGTTATGCGCAGGTTAATATCTGTTACATTTCCCATGACGCCGTTTTTAGTTTCGATTACATCACCGATAGCATAGGGTTGTTTAAAGGTGATATATATGCCTGACATAAAATTGGCTGCAGTATCCTGAAAAGCAAAACCCAATGCCAAACCGATAATACCAAGACCCGCTAATATTGAGGCTACGGTACCAGAAAGATTTAGAATTGAGAGGGCAACCATAAGCCCTATGATCATGATTACAAAAAATAAAATACGACTGAGAAAGCCTGTAATTGTTTTGTCAACATGGAATCTGGTCATTTGATTTTTAGCAAATTTGCTGATCACCTTGGCTGCAAATATGCCAATAACTATCACTAATATGGCTATTGCAATATTTGGAAGCATCCGAATAAAAGCAAAAACCCATTCTTCAAGTTTTTCAAAAAGTGCATTTAATAATTCTCCTGTATTCATAGATGAAATGGTTTTATGATGATGATAAATCATTCAACTCCAGCATCGCCTGAGCCAAAATTTATTGCGTTTTCTATTTCTTTAGAATATGCTTCAATAAAAGCGTTTCTTAATAGATTGAGGATTGCCTGTAAGGGATTATTTTCAATATTCTCAACATTTCCTGATAG
This sequence comes from Cyclobacteriaceae bacterium, assembly GCA_036788235.1. Taxonomy (GTDB): domain Bacteria; phylum Bacteroidota; class Bacteroidia; order Cytophagales; family Cyclobacteriaceae; genus JAFIEV01. The sequence goes on along the minus strand of DAIQNU010000279.1, from coordinate 4,309 downwards.
TTCTACACGAGAAGCTATTCGTTCTTCTTTTCGGTTTTCCAAAATCCCGGCTAAAAAATCAACTGCTGCTTCATATACCCTTTCTGGAAGATTTTTGTCTTCAGCTTCTTGATCTACTTCGAATTCTTCAATCACCGGCTTGACATACCCTGTAATGTCCCCATCTTTTACTACTGTTTCATTAAAAACGCTTAAAGTTCCGCTCTTAACCTCTAGTTTGGCATATGCATCCATAAAATCATTAAACTCCACTAAATCAATGTCTTCACAAGCTAAATTGAGATCAAAATCTGGAATTCTTTTCAATATATTCACCTTTATATCCATCTCTATTCGACCCTTGCCCATTACATTAGAATTGATTTCAATGAAGCCCGGAAGCACTTCCTCCTCATTTTCTACGTTGCTCAAATTTTCTCCACGCAGATTAAAATTTTCAAAATACACATCAACCTTTGGATTTACAGTTGGATCAACGTAGGCTATTGTTGCGTTGGTAATCTTAATCTGGTTGATCTCAACGGGATTGAATTCTTGTAGTTTTTGAGCAAAGTGTAATCTTGGTTCTTCGTCTTTTTTTTCTTCTTTCAACACAGTAAAATTGACTTCAAGAGAATTAATATTGATGTCCGAAGCCACCTTTCCTTTAAACAGTGCTCGCCAGTCTACACTAAAGTCTAAATGAGGTAGCCGGATAAAAGGAATATCAGGATCCTCTGAAGCTTCTTCATAGATTACCAGGTTTCCTATGTTAAATGCTCCCCTGTATAGACTCATCGACAGATCTTCAACAGAGCCATGGTAGTCTTCAATGTTTGCTAACTCCTTATTTATAAAATGCTTGGCGACATATGGCAAGGCAAGCCTAATGATTATCACCAATGCCAAAACTGATATCAATACAATGTACCTTTTCTTCATTTTCATTCGCATACTTTTAAGTTGAAACAGTGGAATTCGAAATATTTTGAAAATCAAAAATCAAACGAGATTGCCGCAAAACTGATTTGGTATTGGAATATCGATTGACTATAATTTAGTATGAATCTACTTCATTTGCTTTTTTTGGTAGGACAAATTCAACAACCATGCCATGCCACTTGGGGTAATTCGCAAGCAACAAGTGCAACTTTGCCAATCATTTGTGAATTCAAGTACTGGGAGAACTTACTTCAGATTATTTAGAAGAAGGACATAGAAAGTAATGAAGGGATGATCTACCGGATTAAATTACAAAATTAGAACGTATTGGTTAGCAAATTACATCCTCCTGAAATTCGCCGTTGCTAGTGTAATCATATGCGTTATTTGTAAATGTGAAGTTTTACTTCTTTATTTTTTTACTGAGTCGATTGGCTGTCCTGGTTTTAATAAACAATACAAAAATGAGTACGATCACAAATCCGAGGATTGCAAATAGCCAAATTTGAGTTGATGTGGTATGTGTATCGCCAATATACACAAAAGCACCCCAATAGTATGGATGGGCAGTGTTGGCATCAGCATTAGCCAGATATTCAAGTTTCGCATTTCGTAATGATTGCTCATAGGATTGTCCTTTGTGTATGAACTGATAAAATGAGCCCATCAATTCACTTGTCGATAAATCTGGAACGGCCCATAGACTCATCATAATATTAGGTGTGCCTGCATACATAAAACCTCTCGAAAGACTGATCACTCCTTCGCCTTTTTGCAGCTCTCCATAACCGGAGTTGCAGGCGGACAAAGTGACCAAATCGGCTTTTAGTGTCAGATTAAACAGCTCGTATGTATGAAGAAACCCATCTTCAGTTTCGTCTTGGTTAAGCAGAAGTTGCGAGGTCATGGGATTGTTCTCATTGATCACGGAGTGGGTGGCCAAATGAATGATGTCGGCATAAGGAGCTTTATTTTTAAACTGGCTCTCAGACGCCAGTTCGCCAGATAAAAAATCACCTTTAAAGAGAATAGCTAAATTTCCCAATTCCTTTTGCGCATTAGGCAAATTTCCGAGAAATTTTATATCTCCTCTGGTGTTTTCGTCTGATTGCGCCATAAATCTTCCCTGAAGTAGATTAAAATCTGGCGAAAGCGCCAGAACATTTGACTTGGAGCCAGGGTAGCTCGTTTGTTTTTTATTGATTAATGAAAAAGCATATTGATAGCTGATGGTATAGTCCTTAATTAAGTACCGTAAATTTTTGAAATCATCTTTTTCAATCGTTTCATTCACCAACAATTCAAAAGGTATATAAGCCAGTTTACCATCGGGAACAATTATTATATCAGAAATTTGGCTATTGCTTAATATTGGTGCTAAAGTGGCCTTGTAAATTGCGTAAGCTGTACGCTGATAGTCACCTTTGGCTTTGGTGCTTATCATTGATTGTAACAGATCAATAGCATTTTCCAACGATTCATCCTTGGCAACCTGATAGGTGCCAAAGCTGGAATTATGTAGATAGCTTACCAGGTAATAATCTTTATGATCGTAGAAATCAATGACTAATTTATCAGAAGGAAAGGCGGTGCTTTTGTAATTAGATTTAAGCAAATTGAAGCTTGAGGCGTCAGTATTGCCATATTCCAGGTTGTAATAGTTCGGAAAATCCCTCTTCAATTCTTCTAGAAATAATTCCATTTCTGCTTTGGCCTGTATTAGTTCTTTGGTGTTTTCATCTTGCTGCGATGAGGAACGAATATTTTTTGTAAAGCTTTCTTTAAATACTTTTTGTTCATAATACAAAAGGTTGCTTTTTAAGTCGATTTCTTTAGAAATGAGCGACTTTGGCAATCCCAAAGCCATTTGTTCTTTGCCTTTAATCTTATCTTTTAGGGTGGCAGCCTTAGATAAATCACTAAGCCAGATAATTTTCCAAAAATCTTCTGGATCCTTGGTGGAGCGGTAAAGTTCGTAAGCTACCGTAATAGCTTGATCAAAATTATCGGTAAGCATTGATGCAAATAAAGATTTGGCACGTAAACCGGCTAGTCCTTTTCTTGTGCGCATCCCAAGGTTGATTCCAAGTATGTAGGAATCCAGCGATGCTTTTAAATAAGCAACTTCAGCCTTTTGATCGTACATTCCTTTGAGTAAGTTTCCTTTTTTTATAAAAAAACTACTGAAAAAAGGGTTTTGAAACAGAGAATCCGTATTTGGATTGGCAAAAATATTCTCACTTTCGCTAAATGAAGGAAACATAAGCTTAGTAGCTTGAATGAGGTCTTTTTGAAGTGAATCAAGGGCGTCATTTTTCAAATAGACTTTTGCCTTCCAAAGATGTGCTTCAGCTTTATAGACATTTTTATCTATGTCAGCTGGGGTTGGAATAGAAATGGCGCTATCAAGTATTTGAAGGGCTTTTTCGTCCTCTCCCATTTCTGAATATACTTTACCCAGATCTGCTATTTTGGTAATCAGCCCTGTATAGTTGGCTCCGTATAAAGTCTTGAAAAATTGGATGGTCTCATTTGCATAGTAAACCGCACTGTCATAGTCATTTGATAACATATAGGTTTTATGAAGCGAAGAATACCCATAACCAATGTATTGATCTTTAGGGTTTAACTTATTAAGCAAGGCAATATTTTCTTTTAAATAGCTTCTTGCTTCAAGTATATCTTGCGGGTTTTGGTTCAGCTCAATTAGGACTTCACTATATGCCATGTTCTCTTTCATCTTCTCGTAACCACTAGGGTCACTTTCGGGATTGTCGAGCCTAATTAACCTGGCTATTTCGATATTCTCTACGGCTGACTGATGGTTGGATAAATCTAAATGATTGAGTGCCTTGTTGAGATATAGTAAACGAATTTGATTATCAAACTGAGCATTTGCTTTTTGAAAAGTCACCAGACTACTATCAAAATGTCGGAGCGATTGTTCGTAGTCAAATAACAAATTGTAGTTGATGGCGATATTGTTGTAGAGCCGTGCAATCTGTATATTAAAGGTATCTTTCGAATTATTTTGTTGATAAAAATCTTTTAGTTCTTGGAATATTTCAATCGAGCGTCTGTTTTGCTGCTTATAGGCCAAGGATATACCCAATCTGTTTTTTGCACCCAAAACCAGTTCAGCATTTTCTATCTTATTACGATTGATTATGTTATTGGCACTATCCAGTACTAAAATTGCTGAATCGAGCTCATTAGTGTGCATATACGCATCACCTTTTTGAGTAAGCGAAAGTACCAGAGCACTGTCTGTTTCAATACCAGTATTTTGTGCTGAAACCTGAAAACTCATAGCTAACAGGCACATGAGTACAACAAAAACCCAACGGATCATAAATTGATATTAAATGTTAAAGTGATTCATTGAGCT
>DAIQNU010000278.1:0-5120 GCA_036788235.1 Cyclobacteriaceae bacterium | reverse complement strand
CATTTAAAAAGAGAACCCCGGTTCTCTTTTTTTCTACCATAAAGTAAGGAAAGCACAGCATTCTGAACCTACAGATCGCCAAAAAAGTCGTAATATTCTTTTGCCGTGGTTGTGCCATCGGCCAACCACCTTTATTGATTTTTATTGATTAATTTGTATATGTATACTTTTTTATTGAGTAGATACAATCTTTTAACAAATTAGAAGGTGATATGTAGCGGGACGCTACTTTAGAGTTGGTAAAAGCCGATGCTTGCACCAGACGACTGTAAAGATATTGATAGAATTGGTCTATTAGACTAATTTGATGTTGTGTGCTAAGGTGTAGCGGGACGCTACTTATTTTGGGTACAAGCGGACGCTTGCACCAGTAAAGCGGATGCTTGCACCAGGCAGAGGAAATTTTTTCAATAAAAAAGGCATCGTTATTGATGCCTTTTTAGTACGGTTAAAAAAAAATATGTTTTTTAAGCTTCAAGGGCTTTAACACCGGGTAGTTCTTTGCCTTCCATGTATTCGAGCAATGCTCCACCGCCTGTAGAAACGTAAGATACATCATCTCCATAGCCGAGTGAATTAACAGCAGCAGCCGAGTCTCCACCACCAATCAGTGAAAATCCTCCATTTTTAGTAGCTTCAACAACCATAGCAGCTATTTTGTTGGTGCCATTGGCGAAGTTTGACATTTCGAATACACCCATTGGCCCGTTCCACAATATGGTTTTTGAGCTTTTGATTACTTTAGAAAAAGCTTCAACAGCCTTTGGTCCAATATCCAAGCCCATATAGCCATCTTTAATGTTCATATTATCTGCAATTTCGGTATTCGCATCGTTGTTAAAGGCATCGGCAGTTACTGAATCAACTGGCAGCAGAAGGTTAACACCCTTAGCTTTGGCCTTTTCTATCAACTGTGCTGCAAGTTCCAGTTTGTCTTCTTCTACCAGCGAGCTGCCAATCTTGCCACCCTGAGCTTTAAAAAATGTATAGGCCATGCCACCTCCGATGATCAGGTTGTCTACTTTGTCGAGCAGGTTTTCTATGATCAGAATTTTGTCGCTGATTTTGGCACCACCCATGATGGCTGTGTAAGGCTTTTCTGATTTGCTCAATACTTTGTCGGCATTGACCAACTCGGCCAAAATAACATAACCACATACGCGGTCGGCCAAAAACTCACCCATCACCGCAGTAGAGGCATGGGCACGGTGTGCAGTACCAAAGGCGTCGTTTACCCACACATCGCCATAAGATGCGAGTTTTTGAGCGAATTCTCTATCGCCTTTTTCTTCTTGCTTGTAGAAGCGAAGATTTTCGAGTAGTAAAACTTCGCCAGCTTTCAATGCTTTCGACTTGTCTTCGGCCTGCTTGCCTATGCAGTCGTCGGCAAACTGTACGTCCACGCCAATTTCTTTGCTAAGGTGGGGTACGATATGTTTTAGTGAGAATTTCTCAACAGGGCCTTCTTTGGGTCTGCCCAAGTGAGACATAAGTATTACAGAACCACCATCTTTAAGAATTTTCTTAATGGTTGAGAGTGCTGCTTTGATGCGGGTATCGTCGGTAATTTCAAATGAACTGTTGAGGGGAACGTTGAAGTCGACCCTGATGAGGGCTTTTTTTCCTTTGAAATTAAATGAATCTACGGTTTTCATATCGATTATATTAGGTTTTAAAAAAGTATTTCAAATTCTTTTAACAGAGGCTCTTTGGAGTCTATCATTTATAGCTCTTCCAAGACCTGCTTCGGGTACAAACTCTGCTAAAATGAATTGCAAATTTAAGCTATCCAACTGCCTTAAACCAGAAAAAAGTCGGGTAGCTGCTTCCTGAATGTCACTTTCTTCCGACAATACAAATTGACGGGGAGAGTTTGGAGGTAAAAACGATTTATTGTAGGAAATAACACCAAAGTTCTGTCCTTGATACTGAGTCATTAGTTGCTCTATATTGCCAAGTATAATGGAGGTGGAAGGAGCATAGTGGCTTTTGAGCATACCAGGAGCTACCGGATTGGAATCGGAATGTGGTTTGATTTCAATACTTCCTGTTACTGTTTTTATTTGCTCTACAGAAAGTCCTCCAAGTCGATTTATGACGGTTTTTCCATCTTCAAAACCCACAATGGTAGATTCAATGCCTACCTTACAAGGCCCACCATCGAGAATGTAATCCAGCGCTTCGCTCAGTTGTGCCTCTACATGTTCGGGTTTTGTAGGACTCACATAACCAAAAGGGTTGGCACTTGGTGCTGCCAATGGAAAATCCAGCGTTCTCAAGAGTTCCAGTGTTAGTGGATGCCGCGGAATTCGTACAGCTACAGTATCCAGTCCTGAGGTTACGATATCTGGTATGATTTCTTTTTTTGGCAGCAACAAGGTTAAGGGGCCTGGCCAGAATTCCATGGCGAGTTTATAGGCCATTTCTGGAATTTCTTCAACATAATTTTTTACAAGCTCAATGTCTGGCAGATGAATAATGAGTGGATCAAAATAGGGTCTTTTTTTGGCTTCGAAGATCCGGGCTACAGCCCGTGCATCGAGGCAATTGGCTGCCAATCCATAAACAGTTTCGGTGGGAATTGCTACCAATTCACCTTTTTCAAGAAGCTGTCGGGCTTTACTGATGTCTTTTCCTGTAATGGCCACTTTGTCATAAAAAAATTCACGCGAAACTAAAATTAAATATTTAAATAATATCGTATTGTGGCTGATATTTTATATTTGACCTGGAGGAATGGTGCTAGTACGGGGTGCGTGAGGGATAGAGCGGAAAGCCCGGAACGAAGTGAGGACTTGGAGTGATAGCCCGACCCGGAGGGACACGCCCAAATTATTATCATTGTAAAAGGGTAGGGGTATTAAATATGAAACCAGCACTTGGCACAAGATGTGGAAATGGAATATGCATGCCTCTTAGGAAATTTTTACTTGATTTGCTTGCTGAAAGATGCTATGTTTAAATCAAAAGTTTTACGAAAATGGATAGACGAACGAGGTACTTTATAAAAGCACTGGCCATAGTTATTGTACTGGTGGCTGTGTTGGGCGAGTTGGGTATATTGGTAATCCCAGCCATTATTGGCTACAAGTTTTGGCTCGTAGTACTTGCCTTTGGTATGCTGCTACTAGCTTCGCGCTAGAGCCTGATCAATCGTTAACCCTGGCTTTTATGGTGATTTGCTGCGTGGGATTGGCAGGGTCGCTACTAAAAATAGTCACAGATTTTGTTTGAGAACCTTTTCTGCCGCTGGCATCGAAGCTTAGGATGAGTGGAATGCTCTCATTGGGCTTGAGTGAATGTTTTTTTACTTCTGCCATAGCGCAATTGCAGTTTGATTTTATTCTGCGAATATCCAGATCGCTTTTGCCTGTATTGCTAAGGGTAAGTTGCACTTCTGATTTTTGCCCTTCTTTCATGGATCCAAAATCGTGTGTGGTTTTGCTAAGCGAAAGTTTTGGGGCTTTGGCTAATTCTTCAGCCGACATGGGTGGAAAGTATTCTTCAATGGTGGCCACCATTCTGTAGTGTTTTTCGAAATCTGTCTCCTCATCTGTGTAAAGCGTGATGTTATCGGTTACAAAACCAAATTCATCTCGTGCCTTAGCATTGTAGCTTACGATTAATTTTCCGATTTGGCCTGGCGCCAGGTTTATTGGGTCGTAACCAATACTTATGTAATTGGGGTGAGCTGCTTTATTGATGAATGTAATGGTGTCTTTGCTATCGTTGTATACTTCAAAATGTTTGGTGAAGGGTTTCTCCGTACTAATTTTTCCAAAATTGAAAGACCTGTAAGGTGTTCTTAACTGGCCGATTTTAATGGGGAAATGATCTGAAGGTGTTTTTGGACGTGCTTGAACATTTCCCGTTATAAAGAGTGTATTGACGGAAGGTTCTGTATTGGCTGTAATGGTAAGTGACTTGCGAAAATTACCAGGGCGGTTTAGTGGGTTGAAACGAGCTGTCACAAAACCTTGTGCTCCGGGTTGAATAGGGTCTTTGCTCCAATTGGGTGTGGTACAACCGCATGAAGCTTTAACGTTTTGAATTACTAATGGAGTTTTACCGCTATTGGTAAATGTAAATTCATATTCTACTGGTCCAAATTCTTCTTTGAGTGTGCCGAAATCGTGGGTGGTTTTATCGAAACTTATGGTGGCATTTTGGGCGAAAGCAGTTTGTGCTATCAATATGCTAACAACATAAAGGATTGATTGAAATGTTTTTGTCATTGTATTGGTGGCAAATGTTTTATGTTTTTACAAAAGTAGTGCTAAAAAGATATCATAACACTATAATAATGCCAGATATGACACATGGCAAAAATTATAGATGGAAGTGAATATTCATTTGTCATGCTTTTGTAAAAGTATGCATGGCGAGTTTTTTTGAGCACTGTTGCAAATTCCTATATTTGCGCTCAAATTTACTTTTACTATGGCCAGAATACTTACAGGTATACAAAGCTCAGGCAGACCCCACCTCGGGAATATTCTCGGGGCTATTATGCCTGCTATCAAGCTTTCGGAGAATCCTGAAAATGAATCTTTTTCTTTATTGCAGATTTGCATTCGCTTACCACCATAAAAGATGGCGCAACCCGCAGAGAAAATATAGATGCGGTGGCTGCGGCATGGCTAGCCTTTGGATTTGATACGAGTCGCAATATTTTTTATCGCCAATCCTGCATACCTCAAGTGACAGAGTTTACCTGGTATTTGAATTGCTACACACCGTATCCTATGCTCACCAATGCGCATTCATTTAAGGATAAGTCAAGTCGCCTGGCCGATGTCAATGCGGGCTTATTTACCTATCCGGTGCTTATGGCCAGTGATATATTGATGTATGATGCCAATTTTGTACCTGTGGGTAAGGACCAGTTGCAGCATTTGGAAATGACCCGTGATATTGCCGGCGCAATTAACCATCAACATGGCGAAACCTTGGTATTACCTGAGGCCATCATTGATGAATCGGTGATGATCATACCTGGTACCGATGGCCAAAAAATGAGCAAGTCGCATGGAAATATCATTGATATATTTTTGCCAGAAAAAGCATTGAGAAAAGTGATCATGTCAATAGTGACAGACAGTACACCGCTTGAAGAGCCT
>DAIQNU010000277.1:0-5136 GCA_036788235.1 Cyclobacteriaceae bacterium | reverse complement strand
CTTGGGGAGGTATAGATACCCGAATTGGCAACAATCCTATTGTTGTATCCATTCCCAAAAGTGACAGTCAGCATTTGGTACTCGATATGTCTATGTCAATGTTTTCGTATGGCAAATTAAATGAATACAAAATCAACGCAGATCAATTGCCATTTCATGGTGGGTACAATGCCGAGGGTGAACTCACCACAGACCCTGCTGCCATATTGAAAAGCGAAAGGGTATTGCCTGCAGCTTTTTGGAAAGGCTCGGGGCTTTCGATTATGCTCGATCTTGTAGCCGGTATACTTAGTAAAGGAAATACCACCTCTGAAATTGGCAAACTCGACACAGAATCTGCATTGTCTCAGGTATTTATTTGTTTTGATGTATCAAAACTAAGCAGTACCCTATGGGCTGATGAGATAATAGAAAATACTATGGACTTTATGAAGTCAAGTAGATTGGCAGAAAATGAATCCATTTTTTATCCTGGCGAAAGAACGCTAAAAAATCGTATAAAAAACCTTGAAAATGGTGTGGAAGTCAACGATAATATTTGGAAAGAGATTATCAAGCTCTATGAAGCTTAGAAATATGGGAATAGAGGACATTAATAATAGCTAACAATTTATTAGTCTCCTTTTTACTTTGCGCCTTAGCGCCGTGGCGAGAAAAAAACGCGAGAGTCGAATTGAAAGCCATAAAACTGATGCATTGATCCATAAATAATTCGAAAAAACATGAGTAAAAAGATTTTAACCTATGCATGAAATAATAGGTGAGTTAAAAAAGCTTGAGTCCTTGTTGCACATTGAAAAAGAAGCTGACCTGGAAGAATTTAAGCGAAAAATTGAACAAAGTCCAACTTCCGTAAAGGTAGAACAGGGTCTATGTTGGTATCCAATTACCATTCAAAAATACTACTATGGTACCGGAGAGCGTTTGATTGTAGAAATAGCTCGTACTTCCAAAAAGGGAGAAGATCACCTTTTTCAACCTGGTAAAGTTATTTCACTATTTACACAGAGTTTTGATGGCCCCATACATGAACGCCAATCGTCTGGTGTGGTTAATTATGTAAAGGGCGATATGATGTCAATTAGTCTTAATGCGGATGAACTACCAGATTGGTCTTTTTCTGGCAAACTTGGCCTTCAGCTTATGTTTGATGAAGCTAGCTATCGCGAAATGTTTGCCACATTAAAAACAGTTATAAAAGCTTCTGGTAATAGACTGGCATTTTTACGCGATGTTTTACTTGGCCATACCGCACCAAGCTTTGTAGATGTTGCGATACACAAAATTGCCGGATTAAACGATCAACAACAGGTTGCATTGGAGCGTGCCTTGGCGGCCAAAGATGTAGCCGTAATACATGGCCCTCCAGGTACCGGCAAAACTACTACCTTAGTCGAGGTGATTGTTCAAACTTTACGCACTGAAAATCAAGTGTTGGTGTGTGCTCCAAGTAATGCGGCAGTTGATCTACTCGCGAGCAAACTCAGCGAAAGAGGAATGTCAGTATTGCGTTTGGGGCATCCGGCCAGGGTTACAGATGAAATGATGAATAACACATTAGACGTACGCATTACCAACCACCCACAATACAAAGACTTACGTGCATTGCGCAAAAAAGCAACAGCACTTCGACAGATGGCTGCTCAGTACAAACGGACATTTGGCAGACATGAACGCGAACAACGACGAATGTTGCAAAATGAAGTCCGCAATATGCGCGATGAAGCCAAAATGTTGGAAAATTATATTACCGCAGACTTGCTCACCCGTACTCGAGTTATTGCTTGTACTTTGGTGGGCGCGGCCAATGACCTGATTGGCCAAAAAAAGTTTCCTGTAGTATTTATTGATGAGGCGGCTCAAGCTTTGGAGCCGGCATGCTGGATTCCCATTTTAAAAGCGCAAAAAGTAGTTTTCGCTGGTGATCATTGCCAGCTTCCACCAACAGTAAAATCTTATGAAGCAGCCAAACAGGGACTTACAGAAACCCTTATGGAAAAAATCGCCGCGCGCTTGCAGGTAGCTGTAATGTTGAGAAAACAATACCGTATGCATGAGGAAATAATGGCCTGGTCTTCGCAGCAATTTTACCAAAACGAACTTGAAGCTGCAGCGGAAGTCGCCAACCGCCTCATTATGCCCGAGGACTCACCCATACAATTCATTGATACCGCTGGTTGTGGTTTCGAAGAGCATTCAGAACCTGGCTCAAGAAGTACTGCCAATAGGGAAGAAGCCCAATTTGTACTCAAATTACTTTCAGATTATTTGCAAAAAGTATTTCCGGTATTTGGCCAGCCCTCCGTAGCGCTCATAACTCCCTACAAAGCCCAAGTTGAGGTTTTGCGCGAACTCTTGCCAGATTTGGGTTTTTCAGAAGATGATAAAAGCATGTTTGCGGTAAATACTGTTGATGCTTTTCAAGGACAAGAGCGAGATGTCATTTTTATGAGTCTGGTGCGATCCAATACACAAGGCGAAATAGGTTTTTTGCAAGATATTAGAAGAATGAATGTTTCGATGACACGTGCCAGAATGAAGCTGGTTATGGTAGGCGATAGTAGTACACTAGGCGGGCATCCTTTTTACCATGGACTTGTCGGGTATTTATCTGACAAGGGGTTTTATCAGAGTGCCTTCGAATATTTTTAACCGTTTAAAACTCTCCAAAAGCCACCTAATTAAATTAATTAGTTTCCACAGGTTTAATTTTTGCAATCCCTCTATGCATTTTCTAAATTTCAGAAACCAAAAAAACAACAAAAGCTAATGACATCACTTGCCATAGGTATAGTTCGTGAAGAGAAAAAACCTGCTGACCGCCGAATTCCTTTTACACCCGATCAGTTATCTTCTATTACAAAGAATTTTCCATTCAAGGTGGTCTGTCAACCCAGTAAAATTCGTTGCTTCAACGATGAAGAATTTATAAAAAAAGGCCTGGTGGTACAGGAAAACTTAGAAGATTGCGAAGTGATTTTTGGTGTGAAAGAAGTACCGGTGGAGCATTTATTGGCTGGAAAAATCTATTTTATGTTTTCGCACACCATAAAAAAGCAAGCCTACAACCAAAAGCTCCTCAAAACCATTTTGGATAAAAAAATAAGGCTGATCGATTATGAATGCCTCACAGATGTCAAAGGTCAGCGACTTGTTGCTTTTGGGTATTGGGCTGGTATAGTTGGGGCTTACAATGCACTTTGGACTTCCGGTAAAAAATACGGTAGGTTTTCACTTAAACGAGCCAATGACTGCTTTGATTTGGCCGAATTAAAAATAGAACTGGCCAAAGCAATTTTACCGCCGATAAAAATTGTATTGACGGGCAATGGCCGAGTAGCAAGTGGGGCTGCTGAATTGCTAAAGTGGGCTGGAATAAGGCAGGTTGATCCAAAAGCATACCTCAATGAGGATTTTGATATTGCAGTATTTACGCAGCTCGATGTTGGGCAATATGTCACCCACCAAAAAGGTCACGATTTTGATTTTGGGCATTTTGTGGCACATCCTTCAGACTATGTTTCGACCTTTGCTCCTTATGCAGCAAGTTCCGATGTATTAATTTCCGCAGCCTTTTGGGATCCAAAATCGCCCCGACTCTTCGAAAAAGAAGAAGTGATGGATGATGATTTCAAAATTAAAATTATAGCAGACATTACTTGCGATATCGATGGATCAGTACCTACAACCATTCGAGCCAGTACCATTGATTCGCCAGTTTATGATTTTAGTACGCAATTTTTGGAAGAGCGTCGACCATTTAGCGACCCAGCCAATATCACAGTAATGGCCATTGATAATCTGCCAAGTGAGCTGCCACGCAATGCCTCCGAATCTTTTGGCGATCAACTCATGAGCCATGTTATTCCGGCTTTAGCAAAAGATATAAATAGCGATTTACTCACTCGAGCTACCATAGCGCAAAACGGTAAATTAATGCCCAGCTTTGAATACTTGAGTGATTATGCCTTTGGAACTAAAATCGAATAATTAAAATTTATCAAATATGAATCGACAATGTTGAGAGAATCTCAATATTGCTTACAAAAAATTCATTGTTATGTAAAAAAAGAGGTATGCTTTCACATTTATATGAATAGCTACTGAAATAATAAAAAACTGCGTATATTTGTATTGCAAACGTTTTCATTTTCAATATTCTTCATTTTACATTGGTTCAAATCACTAAATTTTTAGGTTATGCAATTAGGTAAATATTCTTTCGGGACCGGTGACAGATTTGCTCACCAAGGAAAAGCACAATTGGCGGCTTCAATTAAAGCGCAGGAGGCCGGAATAGAAATCACTCATATGTGGAATAAATCGAACAGAGAACACCTAATTGTGAAGTCTTCGCCAGACGATGTACGCAAAGAGGCAGATGAAGCTGTAAATTCCTTAGGCTGGAAAGGCCAATACCTCGTCGATGCCGATCATATTAATCTTAGCAATGTAGATAAGTTTATAGCCTCCTCAGATTTTTTCACCATAGATGTAGCTGATTATATTGGCAAAAAAGCCGAAGAAAGTGAATTAAAGGCTTTTGTTGAATCGCTCATGGTGTACGAAGGATCCTTAAAAATTGACGGTATAGAATCTTCTTATCATATCAATCGTGATTTTCTTAGGTCCGTGGCCGAAAAGTACCTTTTTGCGGCATTAGAAGCAGGCAAAATCTATCGACATATTGTTGCCGCTAAGGGAGGAGCTTCGATTATTCCTGAAGTTTCTATGGATGAGGTAAACGATCCTCAAACACCCGATGAACTATTTTTTATTTTGGCGGCCATTGCAAAGGCAGGTGTGCCTGCCCAAACCATCGCACCAAAATTTACCGGCAGATTTAATAAAGGAGTCGATTATGTTGGTGATGTGAAAAAATTTTCCACTGAGTTTGAAGAAGACTTGCTCGTAATCAGCAAAGCCATCAATGAATTTGGACTACCTGCCAACTTAAAGTTAAGTGTGCATTCGGGTAGTGATAAATTCTCAATCTACAAGCCCATCAGAGAGTTGACCCGCAAACATGGCGCTGGAGTGCATGTAAAAACTGCCGGGACCACCTGGTTAGAAGAATTGATCGGATTGGCCGAGTCAGAAGGTGAAGGATTGGAAATTGCCAGAAAAGTATATGAA
>DAIQNU010000276.1:0-5147 GCA_036788235.1 Cyclobacteriaceae bacterium | reverse complement strand
AAATATTTATTTTGCATGCAGACCACGAGCAAAACTGCTCAACTTCAACAGTACGCATAGTAGGTTCGTCGCAGGCTAGTTTATATGCATCGGTAGCTGCGGGAGTAAACGCCTTATGGGGGCCTTTGCATGGTGGCGCAAACCAGGCAGTTATTGAAATGCTTCAGCGAATTGTTAACGATGGCGGTAACATTGATAAATATATTAAGAAAGCAAAAGACAAAAATGATTCCTTTAGACTTATGGGCTTTGGTCATAGGGTATACAAAAATTTCGACCCCAGAGCCAAATTACTCAAAGGAAAAGCAGATGCAATTCTCGAAAAACTTGGTGTTGATGCCCCAGAACTTGATGTAGCCAGAAAGCTAGAAGAAGTAGCATTAAAAGACGATTATTTCGTTGAAAGAAAATTATACCCTAACGTTGATTTCTACTCAGGTATAATTATGAAAGCAATAGGCATCCCTACAGAGATGTTCCCGGTTATGTTCTCGATTGGGCGCCTACCAGGGTGGATTGCACAATGGAAAGAAATGCGTGAAAACAAAGAACCTATTGGTCGTCCGAGACAAGTGTATGTAGGACATACCAAGCGTGACTATGTAGAAATGTCAAAAAGATAATTAAATAATAAATAAGCTTATAAAACCGCATGATCTGAAAATGATCATGCGGTTTTTTTATGAATATTTCCTTCCGGCCACTTACGGTAATCAATTCAACTTCTTGCACTTATCATCCTAAAGCTTTACATTTAATCATAACAAAGAAAAATTATTCACCGATAAATCGCCATCAAAATGTCAGGTTCATCCATTTCTCGCAGGAAATTCATTCGCCAATCTTCTGCTGCGGTAGCTGCAATTTCAGCCACTTCATTTTTACCTGCTTGCAATACGAGGCAATACATGAAAAATGATAAAGGTATGCCTTTGCGCAATTTTGGAAAAACCGGCATTCAAATTAGCATATTGGGCTATGGCTGTGGCTCACAATTTATGATCATGCCAAACGGAGAATGGGAATCTTCGTTTCAACATGCTTTTGAGGCTGGTATAAACTTTTTTGATACCTCATGCAATTATGGAGAAACCGAACCTGTGCCCAGTGAGGCACGACTCGGGCAAATAATTCCAGCCATTCGCAAAGACATAATACTTCAAACCAAACTTGCTGAACGAGATTATGATAAAGCTCTTAAACAATTTGAAAGGAGTTTGAATAGGCTAAAAACAGATTATGTCGATTTGCTAATGATTCATGCTGTAATGGGCAAAGACAATTTAGCTGAAATAGAAAAAGGTGTTTATCGGGCTATAAGAGGGCTAAAAGAGCAAAAAGTAGTGCGCAGTATCGGCTTCTCATGTCACGACGATGCCAATAGAGCTAAAGAATTGATTGAAAACCTTGAAATAGATCATGTACAGTTCGCTATGAATGCCACTAAATATGGTGAACTAGCTGAAATCGCCTTACCAAAAGCTGTAGAAAAAGGCCTGGGTGTAGTATCAATGAAAGTAATGCGTGACATTGTCACCAAAGGCTATGCCCCAGGTGAATTATTAGCTTATAATTGGCAACTACCTGGTGTATCAACCAATGTTGTGGCTCACAATGGGTTGGCGCCCCTTGCAGAAAACATAGCAATAGCTAAGGATTATGGAAAGGATAAGTTGACTTTAGCAAATCCTGAAAAATTGGAAAGTCAATTGGCTCAATATGCAAATTCCGAATCTCTGGTATGGGCAGGTCCTGGATACTACGATGGTATGGTATGATAGGTGAAACCCCACCTACTCAGCTTTTAGTCCATCCTTGCCTAAAAGAGCGTAATATCATAATTAGTTTGTAGGATCTTTGCTTATACGGGTACTCTTCAGGTTTACCTAGGCAAGGAACACGCTCTTATCATTCTTCAAAAAATAAAAAAGGCACGAGCTAAAAGCTTCGCGCCAGTTTTTTATTTTTTGTCTTTCATAATACTTCAATATGCTTAATGCTACAGCAACATAAGTTCGCATTAGGAGGAGTTTTGAAAGATTACATATCTCTTTTAGATGGTTCGGGATTTTGAACCTACCCTGTAAAGGGGATTTGACTTTTTAAAGTGCCTGATAAAGCTTAAAACAGGTCAACAATATTTTACTACCTGAGCAAAAGAATTAGCAGAACAATCAGTAAAACGGTTCCTACACTTATGTAAATATAGCCCCCATTGCTATTCTTATTGACGGTTTTTTTAATTTCTTTCAACTCTTTTCTGAGTTCTCTTTTTTCTGTACGCGTCATTTCTGACTTGTCCATATCGCGTATTTCTTCTACACGATTTTTAAGCAAAAGCACTTCCGCTTCAGTCAATTGGACTTCTTCTTTCTTGTTTTTATCCTCTTCATTCTTTTCTGTTTTGGCATCTTCATCGAGTGCTAAAGCAAATGAACTACAAACTGAAATTAATAAGATAAAAAATAAGGATGCACATTTTTTCATGGTTGTGGAATTAAGATTTGAAATTTAATATGGTTCAATATGATTCATTTAACAAATAAGATATTTGATTCTATTATCAATTTATTCACTGATTTTTTTGATTTAAAATCATGCTATAAATTATAAAGAATCCTCAAGTTACCACTAAGTATTTGCTTAAAAACGGTTTCAAAGGTAGGTTGAAGTAAATATAAATCAGTTATACGATTGGCACTATTAATTGCATAATTGACAGATTGCCTAGCATCTTGAAATACAAGGTTAGCATTTGTAATCTCGTAAAAAATAACTTCAAATGGTCTAAAATTAAGCAAGCTATGCAGCCTAAAAACTGCAATTCAAATCTTAAAATGGCTTTGGTTTAAAGCTTTTTACTTTAAGCAACAGTTACTTACGTTTAATATTTAAGTTTCGCCGTTCACCTGGTTTTAGTACAAGTGGCTTTTTTGCCAATGAATTCCAATATGCAAGTGGTTTGTGTTTATCTGTTTTTGTTTCTACCAAAATTCTGACACGAGCTTCCAGTGCCGTAGGATTCGAAATGGTGATACTGAGGCTTCCTGAGGTAACTCTCGAAAGTTGCACTTCTACATTGTCAAATGCGAAGGCGGTGGCATTTTCCAAATCTACATATACACCAGGAACCTCGGCATAAGTTAACATAAGCGCTGTTTCTGCCCATGTAGACAAATAGCTGATCTCTCCAATTCCTTCAAGCCAATCTGTGGTACTTACTCGCTCACATATCCACCCTGTTTTGGTGCCTGCTATGGGCTTTACAGGGTGATTCAAATACTGCGGAATGCTGTGAGTAATATCTTTCAACAATTGTGCATATCGCGGATCACCAGTGGCTCTATAAATGCGCAGCAGCCCAACGCCTGAATGTGTACAAATTCCCGGAGCTCCATGTTTGTTTTGTGCATTGGCAAATACGGCACCCAGTGAATGCATATTTTCTTTCCCGAAAAGACTCTGCTTAGGAAATTCGTAATTATAGGCGATAACCCAGCTAGCGAACTGCCGGGCACTTGCTGCTGCTGTCTCCAGCCATAAAGGATCTTTAGTTACCTCATATAATACACTGAATGACTCCACCAAAGCATAAGCTGATTCACTGTCCGGATTTTGCATGGCATCGCCCGGCCCACCAGTTGCCAGACCTTTTTCCACAAAGTTTTCCGTGTATAGGAGCGCCATTTCTTTGGCCAGTTCGAGGTAGGCATCATTTTCAAAAACAATGGAAGCCAAAGCCATGGCACCAGGCACAATGGCACCACTCGAAGAGCCTCCGACTACCACATCGCCACTAACATTATCTATAAAATTTCCAAGCTGACCATATCTCTTCCAGGTGTTGGCAAAAGCTTCAGCTACTCCTCGTGTACCATCCAGCCACGCTTGCTCAGGTTCAATATTCAATTTTTTCATGAGCATCAGTTGCTTGAGCACATAATAGAGGCCATCACCGCTTTTGCGTGTCAAATGCCAATTTTTTGTATGTGGTTTGCGAATGTCGCCGCCATACCATTTATTACCCTTTTCGCCAGAATCCCAAAAATAGCCCGATGGCGCCAGTCCATCAGGAAAAAGCCATGCGAAATTACGTAGCACATTTTGGCGGCTTTGGGCAGAGCCCGAAT
Organism: Cyclobacteriaceae bacterium; assembly: GCA_036788235.1. Classification (GTDB taxonomy): domain Bacteria; phylum Bacteroidota; class Bacteroidia; order Cytophagales; family Cyclobacteriaceae; genus JAFIEV01. Next base: position 1,017 of record DAIQNU010000276.1, on the reverse strand, counting down.
GCAGGAGTGGAAAAGTAGTGATCATCCCTCCCGTCCAGCCGATTTGCCAGTCTTGTAAGAAATTCTCGCGCATGCCCACAGCATAATAGCCGAAATCGGGCACAAAGTTTTCGCGATTAAATTTCGCTTCCTGTACATCAAAAGCTGCGGAAAAAGGCAAAATTGTACGGAGTGAATCTGCAGGATGCAATGATTTGCGAACATCAAAGAATACATCGTACAAATCCTGAATTTTGGAGGCTTCCGAAAAGTACAATCTAAAAGCAATAGTCAGCGAATCGCCAGCTTTGAAGTTGGCCGGCTTGTCATCAGATGGCCACCGGCTGTCAGTGATACGGTATTTGTACAATTCTCTGACCACAGGTGCAGTTATTCTAATAATTGCCTTACTCCTATCGCGGTTCTCTTCAATATCGATACCGGAATCACCCAATCGAGTGGCCTGTTTGGTCAACATCCAAAAGCTTTTCTGAAGCGATGGCGAAAAGAAGCCTGCAGAAGGCACACTCATTCCACCTGTACGCTCCTGTATTCGCGATGGCCCCGCCCCTTCGTTCAACTTGGGAATATCTGTAAGAATGGTGCCAATATCTGGGCCTATATCACGTGGATCGAGCAATTTGGGAGAATAGGAAATACGTCTGAATGGAAAACGGTTGCCATTGTAAGCTGCAGCAGGCAGCAGTACATAATTGTCTGTAGACCAGTCATCAAATTCAAGCTCTACAGACAATGAAGCTCCTTGCAACTCACCTTGTTGGCACTGAAATCGGACTTGCAGATCCCAGGCCAAATGGCTTCCATCGACCTTTTGTGCACCATAAGTGACTGACCATTGCGTATTGTCGATATGCAATTGACTGCCAGTAGTATCAGGAATGACCGATTCTGTGCGGATGAGCAAATTATGTCGATCGTAGTCATACTGGTTGATGCTGGCTTTTAGTTTTCCATGTAGTTGAGAAAAATCGCCTGGGAAATCTTGGCCAGTTATGGATTGCAATAGTAACAATGAAC